>JBBQAG010000101.1:0-8810 GCA_038315875.1 Sphingomonadales bacterium
GACCGGTGATGCTGGCGACGCCGCCGGGGGTTGATCGCATCGATATCGAAACCGCGCTGGACATGGCTGCTGCAGTCGAGCGAGCGCTGCCTGCCGATGTCGCCGTGATGGTTGCAGCGGTGGCCGACTGGCGGGTCAATAGCGCCGAGCAAAAGCTGAAAAAGGGCCTTGCCGGCCCGCCGACGCTACAATTGATCGAAAATCCAGACATCCTCGCGATGCTAGCGAAAAACCCCCGCCGCCCCCGCCTGCTGATCGGCTTCGCCGCCGAAACCGAGCAGGTGATCGATCATGCAATCGCCAAGCGCGTGCGCAAGGGCGCCGACTGGATCGTCGCCAACGATGTATCGAGCGATGTGATGGGAGGTGCTGCCAACAGCGTCCACCTCGTCACCGAAGCCGGCGTCGAAAGCTGGCCGCTGCTGGCCAAAAGCGAGGTCGCGGCGCGGCTGGCGACGCTGATTGCAGCGGCGCTTGGCGCTTAAGGATCAGTCTCGCACCGCCGTCATCGCCCCGGTTGCGCCGATTGCCTGGGTCAATTCAACGATATACTGGTCTGCCGATGGCAAGGGCCGATCGCCTAGAACGCCTCGACATCCGTCGTTTGGAACTCGAGGAGGAATATACCGCAGCGTTGATCGCTGCCTTGCAGACGACTGCGTCAGGCAAACGGGGTCTTTTCGATCATGACGGTGATCGCTCGTCGCGCGCAGCAATTGCCCCCGTCGTCGACAATCTGAATGAGCTTGGGCAGGCGATTGATGGCGCAAGAGATCAGCTCGGGCTGTCCCCATTTGACCTTCATCAGGAATTTCTGGCGTCGCGCGGCCCGGTCGCGCCGCAGGCGGTTGGCGAAACCAAGCAAGCCCAGATCTGGCTCGCGCGTCTTGCCGAAACCATCGGCGCCAAGCCCTGATAAGGGCGGCTACCCGTTCCTCCCGCTTATCCCCGATAGGCGCTGTTCTCGTCTGGCAGGTCGCGGTCTATCCCCGGTTCGCCGACGTCCGCTTCAGCGAGCCACGCCGATGCCGCCACACAAATCGCCAGCAGCAGGAACGGGGTGATGAATTCGCGGTGCCGCTCACCGAATTCGAACCACACGCCGAACAGCGCGAGTTGCGCGAAACAGGCGGCCAGTAGCAATGCTATCGTTGCTAATGCGGGTGCCCGTCTTGCGCGCAGCGCGACCGCGCCAGCACCAAGCAGTAGCAGGTGCCCGCCATGCGAAACCGGCAGCAGTAGCGCCGCCATCGCGGGCGGTATCGGCGGCGAGGTAATGACGAAGCGGAACGGCCCAAACTCGCCGACGCCGAGCGCGTGGACGAACTTGGCCAGCGTCAGCCTGATGAAATCGACTGGATGGCCAATGATCCACAGCTTGGCGAGGGCAGCCATCCGTCGCGCATAATCGAGCTCCGGCACGCCGCGCAGGTACGCGGGTTGCGCCATCCAATTGCCCGTTGCATCGGCATTGTTGCCGATCCACAGGCTGATGCCGCCCGCGCTCGTCAGCGGCACGAAAGCGCCGAAGATGATCCAGTTGCGCACCCACCACGGCAGCATCGTCATGATCGCAATGGGCAGCGCGGCAACGCCGATGCCGATCACCCTTCGCCAGCCAATCTGCCCGACGAGGACCAGCCCGAACAGCGCGGCAAGCGGCGCTTCGCCTGGCTGGGTCAACGCCAGCAGCCCCGCCGGCGCGCCGAGGGCAAGCGCGCTTCGCCAGCCAGATCGTCCGCCGCGAGCATGCGCGAGCCAGACGCTTGCCAGCACCGATATCAGAAGCGTTGCCAGCCCCTCCTTCTGGGCAAGCGGCGCCGAAAAGATCAGCGAAGGCCAGAAGAGATAGAGCAGCGCCGCCGCCCGCCCCGCGCCCGGCAAGCCGAGCTGCCGCCCGATCCGCGCCACCATCCACGCCGCTGCCGAATCGATCAGCAGATTGAGCGCCACCAGCGACCAGGTCGAAAAACCCGCAATCGCCCCCCAGCCAGCCAGCAGCAATGGGTAGGCCGGCGGATAGAGCGCCCATACCCGCTCGCCCATATCGGCCTGATCGAAATAATAGCCCTGCCCCGCCAGCAGCTGCCGTGCGATGACCGGATAGATATCGGGATCGCCGGGCGACATTCGTCCCAGCGCGATCGTTGCAATGGCAAGCCTGGCGAGCAGGATCGCGCTGGCAATCAGCAGCACCAGCGATAGGTCCGGCGGCTTGCGCAACACCGCGAGGGCGCCCGTCGTCGCCACCGCCGCCCAGGCACCCAACAGGACGATTCCGGCAATCGAGAAACCCCAGCGTTCGATCAGCGAGGGGATTGACCAGATGCCATAGGCCATCAGCACCGCGAGCAACAGCGGCCCAAGCGTCGGCAAAGCGAGGCGCTGTCTCGGCGCGCGCTGAATGGGAGACGGGTGCGCCATAGGTTCTGCTACAGCAAACATCGTTCGCGCGCGATTAACGCTGCTTGCGAGCCGGGCGCGGCGAGCGCTAGGGCGCAGGTCAGTAACCAATGACCGCCGACAAGGACCGCCGATGATCGACATGCGCCCCCGGATCGAACTGAAGATCCTCGATCCCCGGCTGAACGACTGGGGTCTGCCGCGCTATCAGACCGCGATGTCCGCCGGCATCGATCTGCATGCGTGTATCGATACCCCGTTGACGCTCGAGCCACAGGCACCCGCCGTGCTGATCCCATCGGGGATCGCGGTGCTGATGAACGATCCGCATCTCGTCGCCTTTTTGCTCGCGCGATCGGGGCTGGGGCACAAAAAGGGGCTGGTGCTTGGCCAGGCGGTCGGCACGATCGATGCCGATTACGCCAATCAGATTTTCATCAGCGCGTGGCTTCGTACCCCGCCCGGCAGCGATTCACTGACGATCATGCCCGGCGACCGGATCGCCCAGCTGGTATTCCTGCCGATCGTCCGGCCTGAATTCACCGTGGTGGACGCCTTCAGCGCAGAGACGGCGCGCGGGATGGGCGGATTTGGATCGACGGGGGTCTAGACGCGTCGATTACGGGCGCCCGTCAACTCGTTTCGGTAACGCTACGACGTGCCAATTGGCATGATTCGGTGATAGGCTTGCCCCACCACCGGGACTGATTCGCAATGATTGCACCCGTCCACCAACTTGCGTTCGTGATCGCCTTCGCCCTGGTGGCGCAGGCATGGCCGCCCTTGCACGATCTCGCAGCGATCCCAGCGCTGCCCTATCTCCATGCGCCAGTCGTCACGCCGAGGATGACGCGTTTCGTGGCGCGAGAGGTAACGAGCGGGCGTTGTCCGGTCGCAGCCCCCGCCGATGGGCATTATCTCGTGCGGCTGGATATCGCTGTGCTGGTCACGCCATATGGTCGCATTCGCGCCACCGTGCCGCATGCGATCAATTGCCCGACGGTGGAGCAATATGGTGCAGGGCTGGTGACCAAATTTGCGCGCGGCAATCTAGTGGTGGCGCCGCCGGCGAAAGCCGATCAATGGTATCGCTCCACGCTTTCCTTCGACTGGACCGAATGACGCTCACCGACCCGCAGCTCGATCGTTATGCCCGGCATATCATCCTGAAGGAAATCGGTGGCGTTGGGCAGCGGCGCCTGCTGGCGTCGCATGTTGCTGTGATCGGCGCGGGCGGCATCGGCAGCCCGGCGATCCAGTATCTCGCCGCCGCCGGGGTCGGCCGGCTGACGATCATCGACGACGACCGGGTCGATCTGAGCAATCTGCAGCGCCAGACGCTGTTTGGCACCGCCGATATCGGCATCCCGAAGGCAGCCGCCGCCTTTGCCGCCGTGGCGCGGCTGAACCCGGATGTGACGGTCGCGCCGGTGATCGACCGCATCGGCCCCGACAATGCGGCGTCGCTGCTGGCGGGCGCCGATGTCGCGCTGGACGGCAGCGATAATTTTGCAACGCGGCTTGCTGTCGCCGATGCCGCGCTGGCGGCACGCCTCCCGCTCGTATCCGCCGCGATCGGCCAGTTCGAGGGCCAGATCGGCGTATTTCGCGGTTGGGAAGCAGACAAGCCCTGTTATCGCTGCTTCGTCGGCGGCGATCCCGACCGCGCCGGCGCCAGCTGTGCGGAGGAAGGCGTGATGGGGGCAATGACGGGCGTCGTTGGCAGCCTTGCCGCGCTCGAGGTGATTCGTCAGCTCGTGCCCTTCGGCAGCGACAGCGCTGGCAAGCTGGTGCTGCTCGACGCGCTCGATCTGCGCTTCCGCACGATCACGCTCCCCAAGGACCCCGGCTGCCCGGCCTGCCGCGCATGAGCAGACTGACGATCATTGTCGCCACAGCAGACCCCGATCGCTTCCGCGCGGCGCTGACGCTGGCGACCGCACAGGCAGCGCTTGGCGGGGCGGTGCGCGTCTATTGCCATGAGACGAGCGTCGCCCTGCTGGTGCGCGAAGCCCGCGATGACGACGATGGTCTCGCGCGCGCTACAGCCGGGCTGCCCGACCGGCTGGCGCTGCTGGCCATGGCGCTGGAAGCCGGCGTCGCGCTCATCGCCTGCCAGACGGGCCTGGCGATCGCCGGGCTGTCTGTTGATGGACTGGTGCGCGATGTTCAAGCGGGCGGCATGATCGGGCTGCTGGCCGATACGCCGGATGATCGGCTCGTCAGCTTCTAGCCCGCGCGCGCTTCGTCGAGCAGTTCGGCGATACGGCCATGATCGCGGTACCAGTCGATCGTGGCGATCAGGCCGTCGCGGAATGAAATCAACGGGCGCCACCCCAGTGAGCGCTCGATCCGGCTTGGATCGATCGCGTAACGCCTGTCATGTCCCGCTCGATCGGCGACGAAGGTGATCAGCGACCGCCGCTTGCGGCCATCGGGGCGTGGCTCGATCAGATCGATCAGGTCGCAGATCATCGCGACGACGGCAATGTTCGAATGCTCCTCGCGCCCGCCGATCAGATAGGTCTCCCCAACCTGGCCGCGCGTCAGCACCGTTTGCAGCGCCAGCGCATGATCCTCGACGTGCAGCCAATCGCGGACATTCGCGCCAGTACCGTAAATCGGCAGCGGCAGCCCGGCGAGCGCATTGCTGATCGTCAGCGGGATAAGTTTTTCGGGGTTTTGATAGGGGCCGTAATTGTTGCTGCAGTTGGACAGGACGACAGGAAGCCCAAAGGTATGATGCCAGGCGCGGACGAGATGGTCCGATGCCGCCTTTGATGCCGAATAGGGTGACGAGGGATGATAGCGCGTGGTTTCATCGAAGCGGCTGCCGTCAAAGGGCAGATCGCCAAACACCTCATCGGTCGAGATATGGTGGAAGCGGAAGGCCTCGCGCTTGTCGGGCATCAGCCGGCGCCAATGGTCGAGCGCAGCCTCGAGCAGGTGGAATGTGCCGGTGATGTTGGTCTCGATGAATACCGCAGGGCCCGAAATCGATCGATCGACATGGCTTTCGGCGGCAAGGTGCATGACCGCATCGATATGCTCTTCCGCCATGATTTCGGCGACGAGCGCACGATCGGCGATATCGCCCTCGACGAAGCGGTAATTCGCTGCGCCCGCGACCGCTGCCAGCGCGGCGGGCGATGCGGCATAGGTCAGCTTGTCGAGATTGACGACGCGGTTGGCTGGGTCCTGCACCAGCAACCTGCAGACCGCCGAGCCGATGAACCCTGCCCCGCCGGTCACCAAAATTGTGCGCTCCGGCGGGGTGTACGTAATCTTGATCGGTGAGCGGCTCATGCAGCCGCCGCACAGCGCCGGAGGTAATCGGCATAGCCCGTCTTGCCCATCGCCGCTGCCCGCGCGACGAGCGCGCTTGCCGGGAGATACCCCAGATCGAGCGCGATCTCCTCAGGACAGGCGATCTTGATCCCCTGCCGCCGCTCGATCGTCCGAACGAACGAGGCAGCATCGTGAAGGCTGTCATGCGTGCCGGTATCGAGCCAGGCATAGCCCCGCCCGAGCCGGCTGACGTCGAGCGTGCCGCGTTCCATATAGACCCGCAGCAGATCGGTGATCTCGAGTTCGCCCCGCGCCGACGGGGTCAGCGAAGCAGCGATTGCCGGCGCGTCGGAATCGCAGAAATACAGCCCCGTCAGCGCCCAGTTGGTGTCGGGTGCGGCGGGCTTTTCCTCGATATGGAGGGCGCGACCGCTCTCGGCATCGAATGAGACCACGCCGTATCGCTCGGGATCGTCGACCTGATAGGCGAACACCGTTGCGCCTTCGGTGCGCTGTGCGGCCGCGCGGCATTTGGGGCCAAGGCTGTCGCCGTGGAAGATATTGTCGCCCAGGATCATCGCCGACGGCCCGCCATCAAGGAACTTCTCGGCGATCAGGAACGCCTGCGGCAGACCGGCGGGCTTGTCCTGAACGGCATAGCTGAGCGAGATGCCGAAAGCCGATCCGTCACCCAGCAACAGTTCGAACATCGGCAGATCGCGGGGGGTGGAAATGATCATCACGTCGCGAATGCCCGCGAGCATCAGCACCGACAGCGGATAATAGATCATCGGCTTGTCGAACACGGGCAGCAACTGCTTGGAAATGGCGAGCGTCGCCGGATAGAGGCGCGTTCCGCTCCCCCCCGCCAGAATGATCCCCTTCATACCGCCCAGCCCCACATCGATATCATGCGATCAGGGCGTAGCGGCTAATCCTTAATCTTCGCTTGTGGTGCGCTCGCTTCAGCCTTTGGCGAGCAATTGGGCGGCAAAGGCGCGAACCGCCGGGCCGATATCCTCTCGCTCAAGCGCCAGCGCCAGATTGGCCTGGATATACCCCGCCTTGTCGCCGCAATCATAACGCGTGCCGGCAAAGGTGAGCCCGTGAAAGGGTTGATCGCCGATCATCCGGGCCATTGCATCGGTCAGCTGGATTTCACCGCCGGCGCCCATCTCCTGCGTCTCCAGCACGCGCATCACTTCTGGCTGAAGGATATACCGCCCGATAACGGCGAGGTTGGACGGCGCGGTGCCGGCTTTGGGCTTTTCCACCAGCCCCCGCACCTCGGTGAGCGCACCGTCGCGCGCGCCAGGCGTGATCACCCCGTATTTGTCGGTCTGGTCCTCCGCGACTTCCTGCGCGCAGATCAGATTGCCGCCAGTGCGATTATAGGCCTCGACCATCTGCTTGAGGCAGCCCGGCGTGCCGACCATGAAATCATCGGCGAGCAACACCGCAAAGGGCTCGTCGCCAACGATATCGCGCGCGCACCAAACGGCATGGCCAAGCCCCATCGGCTCTTGCTGGCGCACATAGGCGACTGCACCCGGGGTCAAGCGCGTCTGATGGAGCAATTCCATCGATTTGCCACGCGCGGCCATCGTCGCCTCCAGCTCATAGGCGATATCGAAATGATCCTCGATCGCCGATTTTCCACGACCGGTGACGAAGATCATCTGCTCGATCCCGGCCTCGATCGCCTCGTCGACCGCATATTGGATCAGCGGGCGATCGACGATCGGGAGCATCTCCTTGGGCAGCGCTTTTGTTGCCGGGAGAAAGCGCGTGCCGAGACCGCCCACGGGAAATACAGCCTTGCGCAGCGGCTTGATCGTCATGCCATTCTCCATGCCCACAGCTTTAGGCGCGCGCGCCGCGATCGGCAATTGAGCGCATCCCGGTTCGGCAATTGCGGCGATAGGCCGCGTTCGTTAGCCCCACCTTAAAGTCGGCGCGCTAGGAGACAGCGGATGATGACCGATCGCCAGCACAGGATTCTCGTCGTTTTCGGCACCCGGCCAGAGGCGATCAAGCTGTTCCCGGTGATCCGCGCGCTCGCCGACGTGCCGGGTATCGAGGTGCGGACATGCGTCACGGCGCAGCATCGCGGCCTGCTCGATCAGGTGCTCTCGATCGCCGGAATCGTGCCCGATATCGATCTCGATCTGATGGAGCCGGGCCAGACGCTCGACCGGCTGACGGCACGGCTACTCACCGGGCTGGGCGAAGTGATGGATGCAGAACGTCCCGACCGGGTGATCGTGCAGGGCGACACGGCAACGGCAATGGTCGGCGCGCTAGCAGCCTATTACCGCAAGATACCCGTCAGCCATGTCGAGGCCGGCTTGCGCGCGGGCGATATCTATCATCCCTTCCCCGAAGAAGTGAACCGCCGCATCGTCGCCCCCATCGCCGATCAGCATTTCGCACCGACCCAGACCGCCGCCGATGCGCTGCTGCGGGAAAATATCGCAGCCGCGCTGATCCATGTAACGGGCAATACCGTAATCGACGCGCTCCATGCCACCACCGCGCGAATCGCCGCAGACCCATCGCTCGCCGCCGGGCTAGATGATCTGGCGACGCGCTTCGCTGGCAAGCGCATCATCCTCGTCACCACCCACCGGCGCGAGAATTTCGGCGGCGGGATGGAGAATATCGCCCGCGCGATCGCCCGCATCGCCGCGCGCGATGATGTCGCGGTGATCTTCCCCGTCCACCCCAATCCCAATGTCGTCTCGGTGATGGATAGCGTGCTTGGCGACCGCGCCAACATCGCGCGGATCGATCCGCTCGATTATCCGCACTTCATCCGCGCGCTTGGCATGAGCCATATCGTCCTCACCGATTCGGGCGGCGTTCAGGAAGAAGCCCCGGCGCTCGGCAAGCCCGTGCTGGTGATGCGCGAGACCACCGAGCGGCCCGAAGGCGTCACCGGTGGCACCGCAAAACTGATCGGTACTGACGAAGATCGGATCGTTTCCGAAATCTTCACCCTCCTTGACGACAATGCCGCCCATCAAGCGATGGCGCGCGCGCACAATCCGTTCGGCGACGGCCACGCATCGGCTCGGATTGCAAAGGTCGTCGCGGATGGTTTCGGACTCTGATCTCAA
>JBBQAG010000125.1:0-5702 GCA_038315875.1 Sphingomonadales bacterium
GGAGGTGGAACCACCGCTGTTTGTCTTCGTCACCGCTTATTCCGATCACGCGATCCGCGCGTTTGAAGCGCAGGCAATGGATTACCTGATGAAGCCCGTCGAGGAGACGCGGCTTGCCGATACGCTGGACCGGGTGCGCCAGCGATTGAGCGAAAAGCGCGGCGCGGAGGAAATCGACCGGCTGAAGGAAGTGCTTCACGAAATCGCACCCGATGCCGCCGCCGAAATGCACGATGGCGGCGATCATTTGTCCGCCAATCGCTTCGAAAAGCTGATCAACATAAAGGATCGCGGCCAGATTTTCCGCGTCGATGTCGATACGATCGAGCGGATCGATGCAGCTGGTGACTATATGTGCATCTATACCGGCGACAACACGCTGATCCTGCGCGAGACGATGAAGGATCTGGAAAAGCGGCTCGACCCGCGCCGCTTCCAGCGTGTCCACCGCTCGACGATCGTCAACCTCGATCTCGTCAAGGAAGTGAAGCCGCATACCAATGGCGAATGCTTTCTGGTGCTGCAATCGAACGCACAGGTTAAAGTGAGCCGCAGCTACAGGGACGTGGTGGCGCGGTTCGTCCACTGATCGCTAAAGGGGACTGGCCTTGTCTGAAAAATTCGAGGCATTTGCCGCCCTCCACGTCCGCAATACGCCGGTCATCCTGTTCAATGTCTGGGATGCCGGCAGCGCCGTGGCTGCGGAACGCGCAGGCGCAAAGGCGATTGCGACGGGCAGTTGGTCAGTGGCCGCTGCGCAGGGCTATCAGGATGCAGAAGCTCTGCCATTGCCGATGGCGCTCGCCAACGCTCGCCGGATCGTCGCGTCAACCACCCTGCCCGTCAGCATCGATTTCGAGGGCGGCTATGCGACCGATCCCAACGTCGCCGCTGCCAATATGGCAGCACTCGCGGCGACGGGCGCGATCGGCTGCAATTTGGAGGATCAGGTGATCGGCGCCCCAGCGCGCACGCTGCATTCTATCGAGGATCAGGCAGCGAAGATCGCGGCGGGGCGGACGGCTGCGGGGCCTGATTTCTTCATCAACGCCCGTACCGATATCTTCCTCGTCAATCCCGCTGCCACCCACGACGCGGCAATGGCGAACATGGCGATCGAGCGCGCGCATGCCTATGCAGTCGCTGGTGCCAGCGGCTTCTTCGTGCCGGGGCTGGCGGATCTCGCGTTGCTCGAAAGGGTATGTGCGGGCTCGCCGTTGCCCGTGAACTTCATGGCTTTTGATGGCGCGCCCGGTGCAGCCGATGTCGCGCGGACGGGGGTCGCGCGCATCAGCTACGGCCCCGGGCCCTATCGTATGGCAATCAATGCGTTTGAAGCGGCGGCAAAGGCTGCGTTCGCGGAAATCTAGCTTTCTTCGGGCGCGTCGGCGGGGCGTTCAAACCACGCCTCGACATCACCATTCAGCTTCAGCGCAAGCGGCTGGCCATGGCGATCGACTTTCTTGCCGAGCGCGACGCGGATCCAGCCCCCCGATCGGCAATATTCCTCGACATCATGGCGCTGGTTTCCCTTGAAACGGATGCCGATGCCCCGCGCGAGCGATGCTTCGTCATAAAACGCGCTGCGAGGGTTGGACGAAAGCCGGTCGGGCGGAATGTCTGTCGGGATATCGGTCATGCGCCCCGCTTCTGCGTCAAGGCGCGACGAAATGCCAGCCCTGTGCACCCGAACGGGGCACGAAAAAGGGCGGCACGGGATCGCCCCGTACCGCCCTTCGATCTCACGACGTCCGCTTAGCGGCAGACCCGAACCAGAACTGGTCCGCCATAATAGGAATCATAGCGGCGTTCGGTGTAGCAGCGCGGATAACGATCCCGGTAGCTATAGGCATAATAGCCATCATTCGGATAATAACCGTGATTGTTGTAATATCCGCGATCATAATTGGCCGGATAGCCGCGGTCATAATAATAGCGATCACGGTAGCGATCGTTGCCGCTGGCAATCGCTGCACCAATCGCCAGGCCAGCGATGCCCGCCACCAGCGCGCCGCCGCCGCGATTATACCCGCCGCGATTGTAGCCACCGCCATAGCCGCCACGACCATAGTCATTGCCGTAACCGCCCCTGCCATAACGCTGCGCCTCTGCCGGGGCTGCTGCAGTCACTGCGGTCGCGGCGAGCACGATGCCGAGGCCGACCTTCTTCAACATTGATTTCATCACCAGTCTCCTCAAAGCATCGCCCTTACCGCGCTTGCAACTAACGCACAGCGTGCAGAGCATGTTGCATCTTCTGCCCGAGTCGCGCTGAACCGTTGCGGAATGGCGCGTTCATTTGTCGTTTAGCTTAAAATCTACGCGGAGAGAAATCGATGGCCCGCTGGCTGATGAAATCGGAGCCCGAAAGCTATGGCTGGGCGCAGCTGGCGACCGATGGCCATACCGAGTGGGACGGCGTTCGCAACAACGCCGCACGCCTGCATCTGAAGGCGATGGCGGTGGGCGATGAGGCGTTGTTCTATCACAGCGTCAGCGACAAGGCGGTCGTCGGAATCATGCGAATCGTGCGTGGTTGGCGCGAAGAGGGGCCCGACGGCAAATGGGCGTCAGTCGAGGTCGCGCCCGTCCGCGCGCTGGCAACGCCGGTGACGCTTGCTGCGATCAAGACCGAGCCGCGGCTTGCGGAAATGGCATTGCTGCGCCAGTCTAGGCTGTCGGTGGCGCCGGTGCGCGATGCCGAATGGGCCTTGATTCTGCACATGGCGGGCGAGCCCGGATGAGCGAAAGATCGACGCTGATCCTTGTGTACAATGCCGATGGGGGCGTGTTTGCGGCACTGGCCGATGCCGTGCACAAGGTGATCTCGCCCGCCACCTATCCCTGCTCGCTCTGCGCCGTCAGCTATGGCGCGGTAGCGATGAAGCAGGAATGGCGCGCGTTCCTTGACGCCCTGCCAATGGCAAAGCGTTTCCATCACCGCGACGATTTCCGCGTCGCCTGGCCCGCGCTGGACATCGCGTTGCCGGCGATCCTGGTCCAGCACGGGGATGCCATGCCCGACCTATTGGTCGATGCCGAGACGCTGGACGCGCAGCGCGATATCGCGGCGCTCACAACCACAGTGCGCGCCGCACTCGCCGCACACGGCCTGCCAGCTTAGAGCCGCCTCCAATCATATGGAATCGTCACCCCCGCGCAGGCGGGGGTGCAGCGCCCACCGCTCGCCCAAGAGCTAGATTCCCGCCTGCGCGGGAATGACGAAGTTAGGTTAAACCTGACTGAAACCGCCTTAAGCGGCGACCTTCGCCCGGCTCGCCTTCTTGCGCTCGTTGGGATCGAGGTAGCGCTTGCGCAGCCTGATCGACTTGGGCGTCACTTCGACCAGCTCGTCATCGTCGATATAGGCGATCGCCTGCTCCAGCGTCAGCCGCCACGGCGGGGTGAGCCGGATCGCATCGTCCTTGCCGCTCACCCGGAAGTTGGTCAGCGCCTTGGATTTCATCGGATTGACTTCGAGATCGTCGGTCTTGGCGTTCTCGCCGATGATCATGCCTTCATACAGCACCTCGCCGGGCGCGACCATCATGATGCCGCGCTCTTCCAGGGGCCCCAGCGCATAGGCATTGGCTTCGCCCGAGCCGTTGGAGATCAGCACGCCGTTCTTGCGCCCATCGATCCGGCCCTTGTGGGGACCGTATTTCTCGAACAGCCGGTTCATGATGCCGGTGCCGCGCGTATCGGACAGGAATTCGCCGTGATAGCCGATCATTCCGCGCGACGGTGCGCTGAAGGTGATCCGGGTCTTGCCGCCGCCGGATGGCCGCATGTCGGTCATCTCTGCCTTGCGCAGGTTCATCTTCTCAACGACGGTGCCCGAATATTCCTCATCCACGTCGATGATCACGGTTTCATACGGCTCCATCTTCTGGCCGTTCTCGTCTTCCTTGAACAGCACGCGCGGGCGGCTGATGCCGAGTTCGAAGCCCTCGCGGCGCATCGTCTCGATCAGCACGCCGAGCTGCAATTCACCGCGGCCAGCGACTTCGTAACTGTCGCGGTCATCGCTTTCGGTCACCTTGATCGCGACGTTCGATTCACCTTCGCGGAGCAAGCGGTCGCGGATCATCCGGCTTGTCACCTTGGTGCCCTCGCTCCCCGCCATCGGCGAATCATTGACCGCAAAACGCATGCTGAGCGTTGGCGGATCGATCGCCTGCGCGTGGAGCGGTTCGGTCACGCTCGGGTCGCAGATCGTGTTGGCGACGGTCGCCACCGTCAACCCGGCAAGGCTGATGATGTCGCCGGCATTGGCCTCATCGACCGGCAACCGCTCGAGTCCGCGAAACGCCATGATCTTTGACGCGCGGCCCGTCTCGACGATCTTGCCATCGGGATCGAGCGCATGGATCGGCATGTTGGTCTTCACAGATCCCGAAAACACCAGGCCTGTCAGGATGCGGCCGAGGAAATTATCGCGGTCGAGCAACGTCACCAGGAACTTGAACGGGCCATCGGGGTCAGCCGACGGTGGCGGCACATGCTCGACGATCTTGTTGAACAGCGGATCGAGCGTGCCTTCGCGGACATCGGGATTGTCGCCGGCATAGCCATTGCGGCCGCTCGCGAACAGCACTGGGAAATCGAGCTGATCGTCATTGGCTTCAAGCGAGACGAACAGGTCGAACACTTCGTCGAGCACTTCCTGCGCGCGCGCGTCGGAACGGTCGATCTTGTTGACGACGACGATTGGCCGCAGGCCTAGCGCGAGCGCCTTGCCCGTCACGAACTTGGTCTGCGGCATCGCGCCTTCGGCGGCATCGACGAGCAGGATCACCCCGTCGACCATCGACAGGATGCGTTCGACTTCGCCGCCGAAATCGGCGTGGCCGGGGGTGTCGACGATGTTGATCCGCGTCTTGTGGCCGTGGTGATCGTCCCACTCGATCGAGGTGCACTTGGCGAGGATCGTGATCCCGCGCTCTTTTTCCAGATCGTTTGAATCCATCGCGCGCTCTTCGACGCGCTGATTGTCGCGAAAGGTGCCCGACTGGCGGAAAAGTTGATCGACCAGCGTTGTCTTGCCGTGATCGACGTGGGCGATGATCGCCACGTTGCGGAGGCTCATAGGATATCCTGATTGTAAGGCGGGAATGATTGGAGGCGCGCATAGCGCAAAATGTTGCGCCGCGCAAAGGCGGCGAAGCAACGGATTTGCCGAGCCATGGCTTCGCGCCTAAAGCGCGATGCGATGAGCATCGTTCGCCGCCTGATCCCCGATCGCTTCATTCTCATCCTCGTCGCGACGCTGATCCTCGCCACGATCCTGCCCGCCACCGGCACCGCGCTGATCGCCATTGGCTGGCTTTCCAATGCGGCGATCTTCCTGCTGTTCTTCCTCCATGGCGCGCGGCTGAGCCGTCAGGCGGTGATGGACGGCGCCAAGCGTTGGCGGTTGCAGGCGGCGATCCTCGGCTTTGGCTATCTCGGCTTTCCGCTGGTCATGCTGGCGCTCAGCCCCTTGCTTGGCGGGCTGTTCTCGCGCGAGTTGCTGATGGGGCTCATCTTCCTGTCGGTGTTGCCGACGACGGTACAATCATCGATCGCCTATGCATCGATCGCGCGGGGCAATATCGCTGCATCGGTGATCGCAGCGGCAGCATCGAACCTGATCGGCGTCATACTCACGCCGCTGCTGTTCGCGCTGCTCGCCAGCACCGCCTTTGGGCAGATATCGCTAT
>JBBQAG010000094.1:0-10061 GCA_038315875.1 Sphingomonadales bacterium
GTGACTTCGATCTGCGGCACGCCGCGCGGCGCCGGGGGAATGCCAACCAGATCGAACTGGCCGAGCATCTTGTTGTCCGCCGCCATCTCGCGCTCGCCCTGGAACACGCGGATCGTCACCGCCTGCTGATTGTCGTCGGCGGTCGAATAGGTCTGCGACTTCTTGGTCGGGATCGTGGTGTTGCGGTCGATCATGCGGGTGAACACCCCTCCCAGCGTCTCGATGCCGAGCGACAGCGGCGTCACGTCGAGCAGCAGCACGTCCTTGACGTCGCCCTGCAGCACGCCCGCCTGAATGGCAGCGCCCATCGCCACGACTTCATCGGGGTTGACGCCGGTGTGCGGCTCCTTGCCGAAGAATTCCTTCACGACCTGGCGCACCTTTGGCATCCGCGTCATCCCGCCGACGAGCACGACCTCGTCGATCTGCGCGGCCTTCACGCCGGCATCGGCCATCGCCTTGCGGCAAGGCTCGAGCGTGCGCTGGATCAGGTCTTCGACCAGCCGCTCCAGATCGGCGCGGGTGATCTGCTTGACGAGATGCTTCGGCCCGTTCTGATCAGCCGTGATGAAGGGCAGGTTGACCTCGGTCGATGCCGCCGAGGACAACTCGATCTTGGCCTTTTCGGCACCTTCCTTCAGACGCTGGAGGGCCAGCTTGTCCTTGGTGAGATCGATCCCTTCGGCCTTCTGGAAATCGGAGGCGAGGAAGTTGAGCAGCTTGTTGTCGAAATCTTCGCCGCCGAGGAAGGTGTCGCCGTTGGTGGCCTTCACTTCGAACACGCCGTCGCCGATCTCGAGGATCGAGATATCAAAGGTGCCGCCGCCCAGATCGTAAACCGCGATCGTCTTGCCGTCCTGCTTGTCGAGCCCATAGGCCAGCGCAGCCGCAGTCGGCTCGTTGATGATGCGAAGCACTTCAAGACCGGCAATCTGGCCGGCATCCTTGGTCGCCTGGCGCTGCGCGTCGTTGAAATAGGCCGGCACGGTGATCACCGCCTGCGTCACCGTCTCGCCGAGATAGCTCTCGGCGGTTTCCTTCATCTTCTGCAGCGTGAAGGCGCTGATCTGCGAGGGACTGTAATCCTGCCCGCCAGCCTTCACCCAAGCATCGCCGTTCGGGCCCTTGGCGATCGCATAGGGCACCAGCTCGGTGTCCTTCTTGGTGATGGGATCGTCGAAGCGGCGGCCGATCAGGCGCTTCACGGCAAAGATCGTGTTGTCGCCATTGGTCACTGCCTGGCGCTTGGCCGGCTGGCCGACCAGCCGCTCACCGTCCTTGGTGAAGGCAACGATCGACGGCGTCGTCCGCGCGCCTTCGGCGTTTTCGATTACCTTGGGCTTGCCGCCTTCCATCACTGCAACGCAGATGGTGGTGGTGCGCAGATCAATTCCGATAACTTTAGCCCTGGTGCTAGCCGGTCCCCGTCAGATTGAAATATGCCAAACGGCGTTGCCCGCGCAACGCCGCTTCATGCAAGGCGATATAGGGGGGCTTTTGCTTGCCGCAAGATTGCGCTGTTTCTAGAGAGGCCGTGTTGAATCCCAAGATGGGCAATCCACAGATGGAAGCGTTTGCGATGATCCGTCATGCATTTCTGTTGTTCGCTGCCGCATCGGCGCTCTCAGCCTGCCAGCAGCCAGCGCAAGTTTACGTCGATGACGGTTATGTCCGCCTGCCTGCGGTAAAGGGGCGGCCCGGGGTCGCGTATTTCACGTTGCATGGCGGCCAGAAGGCGCAAACGCTGGTCAGCGTCACCTCCCCCGCTGCGATCAAGAGCGAGCTGCATGAAAGCATGAGCAACGGCGCGATGTCATCGATGAAGCCGATTGCGAAGCTAGCGCTCGCACCGGCGGCGAAGCTGGCGTTCGCGCCGGGCGGGCGGCACGTGATGCTGTTCGATATCAACAAGCGGATCGAGCGGGGCGGATCGATTCCGCTGATTTTTACTTTTTCAAACGGCGTGAAAATACAATATGATGCACTCGTGATTGCCGCGGGCGATCCGCCGCCGAAGAATTGACGACGCGCCTCTGCCGCTCGCGCTTGGGATGAACGGAAAATGCCGCATGGCAGGCACCTGACCGCAGGCGAGATTGAGATCGCGCGCAGCATGTTCGGCGATTCGGTAGATTACACGCCAGTCATGATCCGCCAGCGCAAATGGGCGTTCTTTCAACCACGCGAAACGGTGATGGCGCCGAGCGGCCATCTCCACTTCCACCCGCTCGGCACGCGGTATCGCGAAGACTTTTCGCGCGCCTCGATTGCGGACCAGGGGTTGTTTATCCACGAGATGACGCATGTGTGGCAGCATCAGCGCGGGCTGTTCCTGCCGCTCAGACGCCACCCCTTTTGCCGCTATGCTTATGCGCTAAAGCCCGGCCAGCCGCTCAATCGCTACGGTATCGAGCAACAGGCGGAAATCGTACGCCACGCCTTTTTGCTGCGATCGGGCGGTCATGTCGTCGCCGATGTCAGCAGGCGCGAGCTTGAACCGCTGCTGCGCTTCACTTGATCAGAGCGCGGCGAGATCGATCTCACGGTGGCGATCGAGCGTGCGCGAGGCATCGGCCATTGGGTATTTCAGCCCAGTCGCGCAATTGAAGAGCACGACCTTCTCGCTGTCTCCAACCAGCCCGTCGCGGAGCGCCATCCGATAGGCGGCCAGCGTCGCACCGCCTTCGGGGCACAGCAACAGGCCATCCTCCCGGGCGCAGAAGGCAACGGCTTCCTCGATCACATCGTCATCCACCGCCATGGCGATTCCCCCGCTTTCCCGGACCGCGCGCAGGATGAGAAAGTCGCCGACCGCGCGCGGCACGCGGATGCCGCTGGCCATCGTGTGCGCATTTTCCCAGCGCTCGGCATGTTCGACGCCGTCTTCAAAGGCCTTGACGATCGGCGCGCAGCCGCTTGCCTGCACTGCAAACATCTTGGGGCGCTTGGGGCCGATCCAGCCGAGCTTTTCAAGCTCGTCAAACGCCTTCCACATACCGATCAGGCCGGTGCCGCCGCCGGTCGGATAGAAAATCGCATCGGGCAGCTTCCAGCCGAACTGCGCGGCAAGCTCCAGCCCCATCGTCTTCTTGCCCTCGATCCGATAGGGCTCCTTCAGCGTCGAGAAATCGAACCAGCGCCCTTCCGCCGCGCCTTTGCCTACAATCGCTCCGCAGTCGTCGATCAGGCCATTGACGCGGTAAACGCGCGCGCCCTGCATCGCGATCTCACGAACGTTGATCTCGGGCGTATCGTCGGGGCAGAAAACAATCGTCTCAATCCCGCAACGCGTCGCATAAGCGGCCAGCGCTGCGCCGGCATTGCCGTTGGTCGGCATCGCGATCTTCTTGATCCCAAGCGCCTTGGCCATGCTGACGGCCATCACCAGCCCACGCGCCTTGAACGAGCCAGTCGGTAGCCTGCCTTCGTCCTTGACCAGTGCGTTGATGCCGCCCGACGCCGGGATCGGCACCAGCGGCGTCTCAATCTCGCCCAGGCTGACGACATCGTCGGTGTGGCGCACCGGCAGCAGTTCGCGCCAACGCCACAGATCGGTTGGACGCGCGTCGATCAGCGCCCGCGGCACCGCCGCCTTGATCGCATCCAGATCATAACGGACGAGCAGCGGTCGCCCGACCTTGGACAGCCCATGAAGCTGATCCGCCTCATACCGCTCCCCCGTCATCGAGCATTCGAGATGGCTGACGAAAGTGGGGCGATCGGTGGTGAGGTTCGAGTTCAGGGGCACAACAATACTCGCGTTCGGTTCGAGCGGGTTTGGGTTAGTCCGGCTGCTTCGCGACCGCCACCAATGATGGGCGAAGCAAGCGTTCGCGAATCATGTAGCCGGCCTGCATTTCCTGGACGATCGTGCCGGGCGCCTCGTCGCTCGGCATTTCGAGCATCGCCTGGTGACGATTGGGATCGAGCATCTCGCCCAGCGCCTCGATCTTGGCGATGCCGTGGCGCTGGAAAACGCCGTCGAGTTCACGACCCGTTGCCTCCAGCCCCGCGACAAGGCCCTTCATCTTGTCATCGGCGCGCAGTTCCGCTGGTATGGCAGCGAGACCACGCGACAGATTATCGGCAACAGACAGCAGATCGCGGGCAAAGGCGGTAACGGCATAAGCGCGCGCGTCGATCGCCTCTTTCTCAGTGCGACGCCGGACATTCTGCGCCTCGGCATGCGCATAGAGCACCGCCTGCTTGGCCTCTGCCAGTTCGGCTTCGAGTTCGGCGATTTGGTCTGCCGCCACAGGCTCAAGCGAGTCGTCCGATTCCTCGGTCAGCTCGAACGGGCTGCCGGCGGTTTCAGCTGCGGCGGCCAGTTTTTCCTCTTCGGTCATGCTATTCATTCTAATCCCGTTTGATCAAGACATCAGGCGCGCAAGCGTTGCTGCAGTGAAATCCACCATTGGCACAACCCGCGCATAGTTCAACCGCGTCGGCCCGATGACGCCCACAACGCCGACGACGCGCCCGTCGAGACCGTGAAACGGCCGGGCGATGACGGAGGATCCAGACAGCGCGAACAGTTTGTTCTCCGCACCGATAAAGACCCGCGTCGCATCGCCTTCGCGCGCGCTGTCGAGCAATTGGGCAATCTCCTGCTTGCCTTCAAGATCATCGAGCAAATCCCTGATCCGATCGAGATCGGCGGCAGCGGCGGCGTCGATCAACCGGCCCTGCCCGCGCACGATCAACACCGGACGGCGATCACTATCCTCGCTCCAGATCGCCAGCCCGCGATCGATCAGGACCCGTGCCGCATTATCGAGCATGGCGCGTTCGGCGGCGATATGGCGATCCAGCCGCGTGCGCGCTTCGCTCAGCGTCAAGCCGGAAAGCATTGCACTCACATAATTCGCGGCTTCGGTCAGCGCTGAGCTACTGGTCCCCGGTGGCAGATCGATCACCCGGTTTTCGACCGAGCCATCCTCTGCCACCAGCACTGCCAGCGCCTGTCCTTCCGAAAGCGGCACAAAGGCGAGCTGGCGGACGACGACCTCGCGTTTTGGCACGAACACCAGCCCGGCGCACGCCGACAGGCCGGATAGCGCCGCCGTCGTCGCGGCAATCGCTTCCTCGACCGGGCCCGCCTGGGCGACGCGTGCCTCGATCGCGGCGCGCTCGTCGCTGCTGGGCTCGAGCGCCTGCATCATCCCGTCGACGAACAGCCTTAGGCCGACATCGGTCGGCATCCGCCCGGCGCTGGTATGCGGGGCGGCGAGCAGGCCAAGCTCCTCGAGATCCTGCATCACGTTGCGAATCGAGGCGGGCGACAGATTGAGCCCCGACAGCTTCGAGATCGTGCGCGATCCAATCGGCGCGCCCGATTCGATATAGCTTTCGACGACCATCTTGAACACGTCGCGCGCGCGATCGGTCAGCTCGAGGATGGGGGCGTTCATCGCCCATAGCTATGTGTTCCTTTCCGGCGCGGCAAGAACGGGGTGCACGCGGAGGCGCGGAGACGCGGAGAAGAGGGCTGGTTCGCGCAGAGGCGCAGAAAGAGGCAGCCCCGGGGGATGGGCCGCCGCGTAACGGCAACGATATCTCGATCGATCCGCTGACGCGGAACAGCAGACCAACTCCCGACACCCTCCGCGCCTCTGGGCCTCTGCGCGAAAATACTTCTTCACTCCTCCGCGAGCTCCGCGCCTCCGCGTGAACAATCTTCACGGCAGTTGCGCCGATCGGTTGATCCTTTAAGGCACCCCCCAATCCACTTTTCAGGAGTTCAAGCATGCGCCCATCAGGCCGCGCCCCCGATCAGATGCGCGCGATCAGCATCGAACCGCGCTTCACCAAACATGCCGAGGGCTCCGTCCTGATCGGCTTTGGCGATACCAAGGTGCTGGTGACGGCATCGGTCGAGGAACGCCTGCCGCCCTGGCTGCGCGGCAAGGGCGAAGGCTGGGTGACGGCGGAATATGGCATGCTCCCCCGCGCCACGCACACGCGCGGCAATCGCGAAGCGGCCAAGGGCAAGCAATCGGGCCGCACGCAGGAAATCCAGCGGCTGATCGGCCGTTCGCTCCGCGCGGTGACCGATCTGAAGCTGCTGGGGGAGCGCCAGATCACGCTCGATTGCGATGTGATCCAGGCCGATGGCGGCACCCGCACCGCCTCGATCTCGGGCGCGTGGGTCGCGCTGCGCCTTGCGATCGACGGGCTGATGGCAGAGGGCAAGCTGACCGCCGATCCGCTGAGCCAGAAGGTTGCGGCGATCAGCTGCGGCATTTACCAGGGCACGCCCGTGCTCGATCTCGATTATGATGAGGATTCGAACGCGGATGCCGACGCCAATTTCGTGTTGCTTGAAAACGGCAATATCGCCGAGGCACAGGCAACTGCCGAGGGCGCGACCTATGACGAGGAAGCGCTACTACGGCTGCTAAGGCTCGCCCGGATCGGCTGCACCGATATCTTTGCGGCCCAAGCCAAGGCCGTCGCGCGGTGAGCGATGAGCTTGCCCCGCAGGCGATCCGCAAGCTCGCCCCGGGCAGGCTGGTAATCGCCACGCACAATGCCGGCAAGGTGCGTGAAATGACCGCGTTGCTTGCCCCTTATGGGATGGAGACTGTCTCGGCAGCCGAACTCGATCTGCCCGAGCCCGATGAAACCGGCACCACCTTTGTCGCCAATGCAGAGCTGAAAGCACGCGCCGCCGCCGATTTGTCGGGCCTGCCCGCGCTGGCGGACGATAGCGGGCTGTGCGTCGAGGCGCTGGGCGGCGATCCCGGCGTCTACACCGCCAATTGGGCGGAGACGGCGGACGGCACGCGCGACTGGATGCTCGCTATGGGTCGCGTCCAGGAAAAGCTCGAAGCGCTGGGGCCGGAGGCGAGCCGATCCGCGCATTTCGTCAGCACCCTCGCGCTCGCATGGCCCGATGGCCATGTCGAATGGTTCGAAGGGCGAATCGAAGGCAGCCTAGTCTGGCCGCCGCGCGGCAAGACCGGGTTCGGCTATGATCCGATGTTCGTCCCCGAAGGCGAGACGCGGACCTTTGCCGAAATGCCGTTCGACGAAAAACAGGCACGCAACCACCGCGCGCGGGCGTTCGCAAAGCTGGTGGCGGCGGTATTTTGACCCTGCCCGACAACGGCGACCCCCTCGCCCTTTACGTCCATTGGCCGTTCTGCGTTTCCAAATGCCCCTATTGCGATTTCAACAGCCATGTCCGCGCCGAGGTCGATCAGGCGGCCTGGCGTAGCGCTCTGGTCGCTGACCTGAGGCACGAAGCGGCGCTGTTGCCGGAAAGGCGGCTGGGGTCGATCTTCTTTGGCGGCGGCACGCCCTCGCTGATGCCACCCGAAACCGTCGCGGCGGTCATCGCCGCAGCTGAAGACGCCTGGGGTTTTGCCGACGATATCGAGATCACGCTGGAGGCGAACCCCTCGTCGGTGGAGGCGGCGCGCTTTGCCGATCTGGCGGCGGCGGGCGTCAACCGGGTGTCGCTTGGCTTGCAGGCGCTCGATGATGCCGCGCTGACGTTTCTCAGGCGGGCGCATGATGTGGATGAGGGGCTGGCGGCGCTCGCCACTGCACAGGCGCATTTTCGGCGGGTGAGTTTCGATCTCATCTATGCGCGCCCCGATCAGTCGCTCGCCGACTGGGAGGCCGAATTGGCCCGCGCGATCGGCTTTGGCACCGATCATCTGTCGCTCTACCAGCTGACGATCGAGCCCGGCACGCGCTTTGCAACCGAAGCAGCGGCGGGGCGGATCACCGTGCCGGATGAATACCGCGCCGCCGATCTCTTCGAAGCGACCGCGGCGATGACGGATGCCGCCGGCATTCCCGCTTATGAGGTGTCCAACCACGCGCGCGCAGGCGCCGAAAGCCGCCATAACCTGACCTATTGGCGCTACCGAGATTATGCCGGCATTGGCCCCGGTGCGCATGGCCGGCACGGCGGGATGGCGACGGTGCGCCACAAAAAGCCCGAAAACTGGATGAGCGCGGTCGCCCGCAATGGCCACGGCACCGAAAGTGAGGAGGCGCTTTCGCCCGACATGCGGCGCACCGAGGCGATGCTGATGGGGCTGCGGCTACGCAACGGAGTCGATCTCGGCCGGATCGCTAAACTCGGCGAAACGACGATCGACAACGTGATCGATCAATCCGCGCTCGCAACGCTCCAGCGCGAGGGCCTGCTGTTGCGCAATGGCGACTGGCTAAGCGCCACACCAGCGGGGATGCTCGTATTGAACGGCGTCCTCGCTGCGCTGCTGGTCGATCCACGCTAGCCGTTATTTCCCGAAGCCGGCGGGCGCCGGCGACACTACGCTGGTGCTGCCGCCCCTGATCTCCTGCACCTCGAGCGAGCGCTCCGCGACGCCGTCGGCTGCGAACCGAAAGGCGCCATCGATCCCGGCAAAGCCACCGCGATCGCTAAGCCGGTCTTGCGGAAACGGGGTGCCGATCGGCCATTCGCGCATGATCCGCACGGTCAGCAGGACGGCATCATAGCCAAGGCTCGACAGGCGGTAGGGGGCGCTGCCAAAGCGCGCGCGGTATTTGGCGGCATATTGCCGGTACAGTCCGTCCGACACGCTGGCGAACCACGCCCCACTCAGCGCGGGGGCGCTCGCGACTGAATTATCGCTGTTCCATAAATCGGGACCGAGGATTTGGGCGGACTGACCGCCGTTTTTGCGAATGATCGGCACCGCCGCCGCGGCGGTGGCTCCGGTATCGGCGATCAGCACCGCGCGATAGGGGGACGTCTTCGCCATCCGCATGATCGCTGCCGTCAACGAACCCGGCGCTCGATCATAGGCTTGCAGCGACACCACCTGCCCACCCGCGACTTCCACGGCCCGCAGCAAAGCTGTCGATGATCGATCGCCGTAGAGGCCATTGGGCACGAGCGCGGCAAAATCGACGATGCCCCGGCTGCGGGCATAATCGACGACCCGCCCGATCGATTGGGCCGGCGCATAGCCAAGCACATAGCTGCCGTTACCGGCCACGCTCGCGTCATTCGAAAAGGTGATGAGCGGGACGCCGGCACGCCGCGCGATCGGTGCTGCGGCGCGCACGTCTTCGGCAAGCAATGGCCCCAGGATCAGGCGGTTGCCGTCGGCAAGCGCCCGCTGCGCTGCGTTGGCAGCGCCAAGATTGGTATCATAGCTGGTGATCCGGATGCGGTCGCTTTTCGTATCGAGAACGGCAAGCTGAGTCGCATTGGCAATCGACTGGCCGACGCCGGCGTTGGGGCCGGTGAGCGGCACCAGCAATGCGATGCGCTGGCGCTGCGTATCTTGCGGAATGCCGGCATCGACGCGCGGCTGCTGCACTTGCGCAGGGCGTATCGGCGCTGGCCGATTGAGCGGCTCGGCAGGGCCGCGCGGCACGACCGTCTGGCAGCCGGCAAGCGCAGCGGCACCAACCACCATGACTGCCATTTTCCGAAACAACGACCCGAGCCGTTGCGGTTTGCCTCCAGCCTCTGCCATGACGATTCCCCATGTCCACTTCACTTGCGCCCGGTCTCTATATCGTCGCCACCCCGATCGGCAATCTCGGTGATCTGTCGCCGCGCGCCGCCGATATCCTGTCGCGCGCCGCCGTAATCGCGGTTGAAGACAGTCGCGTGACGGCCAAGCTGCTGCGTCATATCGGCGTGAAGCGGCCGATGACGCCCTATCATGATCACAATGCCGAGGCGGTTCGCCCCGGGCTCGTTGCGCGGATGTCGACAGAGGCGGTGGCGCTCGTCTCGGATGCCGGCACGCCGTTGATCTCCGATCCCGGCTACAAGCTGGTCCGCGATGCGCGCGCAGCGGGGCATATCGTGGTGACGATCCCGGGCCCCTGCGCCGCCGTTGCCGCGCTGACGCTCGCTGGCCTGCCGACCGACCGCTTCCTGTATCTCGGTTTTCTGCCGCCCAAACAGCATGCCCGGGCCGAGGCGATTGCCGAAATTGCCGGGGTGCGGGCGACGCTGGTCATCTACGAATCGGGGCCAAGACTGAGCGCGCTGCTTTCGGCGCTGGCCGACGGATTGGGCACGCGCGATGCGGCGGTAACGCGCGAAATCACCAAGCATT
>JBBQAG010000011.1:0-43007 GCA_038315875.1 Sphingomonadales bacterium
GCGAAGAAGGACGGCAACCATTATGTCGTCAACGGCAGCAAGACCTACATTACCAATGGCCAGAATGCCGATCTGATCCTCGTCGTCGCCAAGACCGATCCCGATGCCAAGCCCGCCTATAAGGGCATGTCGATCATCCTCGTCGAATCGGATCGCGAAGGCTTCAAGCGCGGTCGCAAGCTCGACAAGATCGGCCAGGACGCCGCCGACACGTCCGAACTCTTCTTCGAGGATGTCCGCGTGCCGATGACCAATTGCCTGGGCGAAGAGGGCAAGGGCTTCATCTATCTGATGAGCCAGCTGCCGCAGGAGCGCCTGTCGATCGCGATCGGCACCCAGGCGAGCGCGCAAAAGGCATTCGATGAAACCGTCGAGTTCACCAAGACCCGCAAAGCCTTTGCCGGCATGGTGTTCGATTTCCAGAACACCCGCTTCGTGCTCGCTGACCTGAAGGCCAAGCTGCAGGTCGGCTGGGCGCATCTCGATTGGGCAATCAAGCGACACCTCGCCAAGGAGCTCACCCCCACCGAGGGCGCGGCCGCCAAGCTCTGGCACACCGAGCTGCAATGGGAAGTGATGGACAAGTGCCTGCAGCTGCACGGTGGGGCGGGTTATATGAACGAATATCCGATCGCTCGGATGTGGCGTGCGGCGCGCGTGAGCCGGATCTACGGTGGCACGAACGAGATCATGAAGGAATTGATCGGGCGGTCGCTGTAGCTGCGGCGATCATGGCCAACGCGTACGCAACCGGCCCCGCCCGCCGCGTCTTGCGCGCGATTGACACAGGCCGCCAATCGCGGAATGTTGGCGATAATCAAGCCGATCAAGGCTCATAGGGGATTTCCATGTCGCACCCGATTTCGCCCGCGCGGTTGCGGGCCATGCTGGCCGCTGTTGCGGTTTCGGCATTGCTCTCCGCCTGCGCGACCACTGACGGTGCCAAGCCAAAGTCCGCTACCGCCAACCCTGCCAAGGGTCCGGGTGCGGGCAAGGGATATAGCCATGATCCCTATCCCTCCACCTACAGGGCCTATCCCGGCGTGCCGACGCTCGTCACCCACGTCACGATCTTCGATGGCGAAGGCGGCAAGATCGACGATGGATCGGCGCTGTTCGCCGATGGCAAGATCGTCGCGATCGGCCAGAATATCGCCGCGCCGGCCGGAGCCACGACGATCGATGGCACGGGCAAGGTGCTGACCCCGGGCATCATCGATATCCACAGCCATCTCGGCGATTACCCCTCGCCAGGCGTCCAGGCCAATTCTGATGGCAATGAGGCGACCGGCCCAGTCACGGCCGACGTCTGGGCAGAGCACAGCATTTGGCCGCAGGACCCCGGCTTTTCGCGCGCACTCGTCAACGGCGGCGTCACGACGCTGCAGATTCTGCCCGGTTCGGCCAATCT
This sequence comes from Sphingomonadales bacterium, assembly GCA_038315875.1. GTDB lineage: Bacteria > Pseudomonadota > Alphaproteobacteria > Sphingomonadales > Sphingomonadaceae > Sphingomonas. Next base: position 1,412 of record JBBQAG010000011.1, read on the forward strand.
GTTTGGCGGGCGATCGGTCGTCATCAAGAATGTTTATGCCCGCACCGAACAGGGCATGAAGTTCCCAGGCGCACCTTATGGCCTGAAAATGGCCTGCGGCGAAAATCCCAAGCGCGTCTATGGCGGCAAGGGCCGTCAACCTTCGACGCGGATGGGCAATATTGCGGTCGATCGCCAGACCTGGGCGCGCGCCGCCGAATATAAGCGCAAATGGGACAAATATGAAAAGGACGGCGGTGAGCCACCCGCGCGCGACATCGGCATGGATACGCTGCGCGGCGTGCTGGCAGGCGAAATCCTCGTCCAGAACCATTGCTACCGCGCCGACGAGATGGCGATCGTCTTGGATATGGCCAAAGAATTCGGCTATCATGTCGGCGCGTTCCACCACGCCGTCGAAGCTTATAAGATCGGGGATCTGCTGAAGGCCAACGGCACCTGTGCCGCCGTGTGGGCGGATTGGTGGGGCTTCAAGATGGAAAGCTATGACGCGATCAGTGAAAACCTGGCGCTGCTGCAAAAGGCGGGCGCCTGCGCAATGGTCCATTCTGACGATGCGAACGGCATCCAGCGGCTCAACCAGGAAGTGGCCAAGGCGCTTGCGGCGGGAAGGCGCGCTGGCATAGAGATTTCCGATGCGACCGCATGGACGTGGCTGACCTATAATCCTGCCAAGGCGCTCGGCATCGGCGAGAAGACGGGTAGCTTGAAGCCCGGCAAGATGGCCGATCTCGTTTTGTGGAACGGCAATCCCTTCAGCGTCTATTCGCGGCCCGAAAAGGTGTGGATCGACGGCGCGCTGCTTTACGATGCCAATAATCCAAGATTACGGCCGGTATCCGATTTCGAACTTGGCCAGCCTGGCTCGGGAGACACCAAGTGAAGCGCGCCCTTTTTACCAGCGCCGCGCTGGCGATCGCCAGCATAGCAGCTCCCGCTACAGCGCAGTCGGTCGCGATCACCAATGCCAGGCTCGTCATCGGCGACGGCTCGGCGCCCATCGAGCACGGCACCGTCATCGTTCGGGCGGGCAAGGTGGTTGCCGCTGGTGCCAATATTCCCGTGCCGACGGGGATTGAGACCATCGACGCCGGTGGCCGCTATGTGACGCCGGGCATCGTTGCTGGCTTCACTCGAATCGGCATCGTCGAGGTCGACGGGGTCGACCAGACCAACGATGCCGGCGCGACCGGCAGCCCGTTTCACGCAGCGATCGATATCGCCTCGGCGATTAATCCGCGCACCAGCTCAATTCCGCTCAACCGCGCCGAAGGCGTCACCCGGGCGATCGTAGCGCCGGAAAATCGGGGCTCGATCTTCGCCGGGCTCGGCGCGGTGATCGATCTTGGCGCCGATAACAGCCCGGTCAGCACGCCGCGCGCCTTCCAGTTCATGGAATATGGCGAGGGCGGTGCGAGTGCTGCCGGTGGTAGCCGGCCGGCCGCGATGGCGCAGTTCCGCAACGCGCTCTATCAGGCGCGCGCTTATGCAAAGGCAGCTGGCGGTTATCCCGATCAAGGCAAGGACGCGCTGCTGACCCGCGCCGATGCAGTCGCGCTCGAACCCGTCATCAATGGCCGGATGCCACTCCTCGTCCATGTCGAGCGCGCGTCTGACATGCTGGCGCTGATCGATTTCAGAAAGGAAATGCCGCAGCTCCGCTTTGTCTTCATTGGCGCGTCCGAAGGCTGGATCGTGGCCAAGGAACTCGCCGCTGCAAAGATCCCGGTGATCGCGTCGGCGCTCAATGATTTGCCCGAATCGTTCGAATCACTAGGCGCCACCCAATCAAACGTCGGGCGAATGAAGGCGGCAGGCGTGCTCGTCGGCATCGGCACTATCAACGACAATGAGGCACGACAGGCGCGGCTCGAAAAGCAATATGCCGGCAATCTGGTGGCGCTCGGCAAGGTGCCCGGCGCGACCGGGATGGCGTGGGATGCCGCTTTTGCCGCGATCAGCTCGGGGCCAGCCGAAGCGATCGGGCTTGGCGGCGAAATTGGCTCGCTGCGCCCCGGTCGCCAGGGTGATGTCGTGATCTGGTCAGGCGATCCACTCGAACTCGATACATCGGCACTCGCGGTCTATATCGACGGCGTGAAACAGCCGCTGGCGACGCGCCAGGCCGAATTGCTCAAGCGCTATATCCAGCCACAAGAAGGGGCACTACCAAAGGCATATGAGCGCTGATCGACCCGCGCTTATTGTATTGCATGGCCGGAGTTGAGCGCATGAAGAGCGTCAAGCAACAGCTGATCGTCTCAGCGTGCATCGTGGCACTGCTATCCGGGTGCAGTGGCGGCGGTGGTACGCCAACAACGAACAGCGGCAGCATATCGGCTGTGACGCCAACGCCGACCCCGACGCCGGCCCCAACCGCAAGCACGCCCTGTTCGCTGCGCGCGCGGCAGGATTGGGCATTTGCCCAGTTGCGCGAATGGTATCTCTTCCCGGAAACGCTGCCGGCCAGCCTTGACCCCACCCCTTACACGAACGTCAGCGATTACATCGACGCGCTGACCGCAACCGCGCGAGCACAAAATCGTGATCGGTTTTTCACCTTTCTTACGACGATTTCAGGCGAGAACGCGTTCTTCAGCGCTGGCGCAAGCGCTGGATTCGGCGTTCGCCTCGCTTACGACGCCCAGAATCGGCTATTCATCGTCGAGGCCTTTGAAGGCGCGCCGGCGCTCGCGGCCGGGCTCGATCGCGGTGCGCAGATCATCGCGATCGGCACCAGCGCGACCACGCTCCAAACCGTCGCGTCGCTGATTGCAAGCGGGGGCGGCGATGCCGTCACCAATGCGCTTGGCCCCAGCACTGCGGGCACCACGCGGGTACTTCAGATCACCGACGCCGCGGGCACGCGCAACGTCACCGTCGTCAAGGCGGACTATTCGCTTACCCCGGTGTCCTCACGCTATGGCGCGCAGATCATCACCGATGGCGGGCGGCGGGTCGGCTATGTCAACCTGCGCACCTTCATTTCGACCGCCGACCAGCAACTGCGCGATGCCTTCGCCATGTTCCGCGCGCAGGGCATCACCAACGTCATCCTCGATTTCCGCTACAATGGCGGCGGCCTTGTTTCGACCGCCGAGTTGATCGGGGACTTGCTTGGTGGCAATCGCTCTACCTCGGACGTGTTCAGCATCACGGCCTTTCGTCCGGAAAAATCGTCGAACAATTCGACACGCAACTTTACGCCAACGGCACAATCGGTGTCTCCGATCAGAGTTGCCTTTATCGGCACAAGCGGGACGGCCTCGGCGAGCGAACTCGTCATCAATTCGATGATCCCCTACCTGCATACCAATGTCGCGCTGATCGGCACCAACACCTTCGGCAAGCCCGTTGGCCAGATCGCGCTCGATCAAAGCGCCTGCGACGATCGTCTGCGGGTCGTGGCCTTTGCGACCCAGAACGCCAGTCGCCAGGGCAATTATTATACCGGCCTTGCAAGCGTCGTCGAAGCAAGCTGCCAGGCGCCCGACGATTTCACCCGGCCTCTGGGCAATCCGCAGGAAGGATCGACCCGCGCCGCGCTCAACTATCTCGCAGGGCTAAGCTGCACGCCAATTACCGCGACAACCGCGTCTGGCGCGCGCAGCAAGCCCGCAACGACGACTCCCGAGCAGACACTTTTGTCCCCTGCCAACCCAGACCCAATGCAGCGCGAGGTGCCGGGCGCGTTCTGATCAGCCAGTGGCGGCAATCTGATGGAAGAAATCGATGAATCCCATCGCCGAATCGTCATAGCCAAGCACCTTGGGATTGGTGCTGTCGATCAGCAGATATTCGTCGGGTGCATGCGCACCATTGCCGTGGCCGAAGCCGAACTGCCCGGCAGCGAGCGACACTGGCGCCGAGGTGAAGACATAACCCGGCCATGAACCCGCGAGCCTTGGGTAAACCGACGTCTTAACGCCAGCCCGAGCATAGGTGGCGAGCTCGGCCTTGATCAGCGGCGAACTTTCATCGGTCTCGGTCGGGTCATAGCCACCCGTCACCTTCACCTCGATATCGCCAAAGCCATGCGCGGCCAGATGCGCCTTCAACTTGGCGACGCAATCGTCGTGCGTCTGGTTCGGCACGAGCCGGAAAACGAGCTTGGCCACCGCGCGCGCGGGCAGGATCGTCTTGCCGCCCGGCCCGGTATAGCCCGCGACCAGCCCCTCGATATTGACCGTCGGCTGGGCGGCGAGCCGTTCGAGCGTTTCGCCCCATGGCAGATCGCCCACGAAATGCTTTACCCCCATCTGTTTCATCTCGCTCGCCTCGGTGCGCTTGGCCGCCGAATCGGCGATCAGCGCCTTTTCGCGCGCCGTCAGCGGCCGGACCTTGTCGAACCAGCCATCGATCTTGGGCATATTGCCGTCCGCGCTGACCAGCGTCTGCAGCGCCTCGACAAGGTGCCAGGCCGGGCTGTCGACGACCGCCTTCATCGACGAATGCAGATCCTTGGCCGGCCCACGCCCCCATTTTTCGCCAGAGGAGATCAACTCGCACTCGATGATACCCTTGGCACCAAGATTGATCTCGGCGCCGCCATCGACAGGCGACTGCCACGCGCTTGGGATCACCGCGCCAACGCATTTGCGCAGCGCCGCGGTGATATCGGGCCGGCGCACAATCTGTGTGAAGTGCGGCGAACCGATTTCTTCTTCGCCTTCGCACACGAGCACAAGATTGACGGGAGGCTTGCGCCCCGTCGCCTTCATCGCTGCGAGCGCCGCCAGCACGACCGATTCGGGGCCCTTCTGGTTCACCGCACCACGCGCGATCAGCACCTTGCCCAGCCCAAGCCTATCGACGATCTTGCCCTCGAGTGGCGGCGAGGACCATTCGGCCGGATCAAATTGCTTCACGTCGAACATGAAATACAGCGCCAGCGTCTTCTTCGCGCCGTTGTCCATCGTCGCGAACACGCCCGGAACGCCATCCGTCGGCACGATCTCGACCTTCTGGAAGCCTGCCTCGCGCGCCAGGCCGGCCATATATTCTGCACCCTCCTTCACGTTGCGGCCTTCGGCAGCAATCGTCGGCAAGGCGATCCAGTCGCGCAGGCGTTTCAGCGCTGCTTCATGCCCATCGGCAATCGCCTTTCGCAGGATCGCCAGATCGTCCTTGGCCAGCGCCGCGCCAGGCATCGCCAAGGCCGCACCCAAAGCCGCCCCCTTCAGCAGGCTCCGGCGATCCGTTCCTTTGATGATGTCCACCGCGATTCTCCCCGTTGTGAAATTGTTATCGCTGGATTTATGGCAGGATGACGCGACACGAAATAGCCCTGCCGCACGCCCGGATTGACATTTCGCAGTGCAGCATGTAGAGGAATGCGCAGCGAGACATCATGCAGCGTGATCGGGCCCAAAGCCCTGGCTCTGTCTCGGTTCTAACCCTAAGCTTCCCACATCACGCGGGGCGCGACATTTGTCCCCGCCCGCCGCCTCTCCGTGTCTTCGACAGACCGGAAAGCCGCTGGCACACGAAAGTAGTATATGTCCTTCCAGAATCTCGGACTCAACGAGTCCCTGCTGCGCGCGCTTGCGCAAAACAACTACACCACCGCCACGCCTATCCAGGCGCAGTCGATCCCGATCCTGCTGAAAGGTGGCGATCTGCTCGGCATCGCCCAGACTGGCACTGGCAAGACAGCAGCCTTCATGCTGCCCTCGATCCAGCGCCTTGTCGCCGCCAACGAGCATGTCCGCCCGCGGGCGTGCCGGATGCTCGTGCTCGCGCCAACCCGCGAACTTGCCAGCCAGATCGCCGAGAGCGCGCGCACTTATGGCCGCTTTTCGAAGCTCTCGGTCGCAACCGTCTTCGGCGGCACCTCGGTCGGCAAGGATCGCCAGACGCTGATCAACGGCGTCGACATCCTTGTCGCGACGCCCGGCCGACTGCTCGATCTGGTAGATCAGAGATATCTGACGCTTGGCGATATTGAAATTCTCGTCCTCGACGAGGCCGATCAGATGCTCGATCTGGGCTTCATCCATGCGCTTAAGAAAATTCATGCGCTGGTGCCCAAATCGCGCCAGAGCCTGTTCTTTTCGGCAACGATGCCAAAGGCGATCCGCGAGCTTGCCGACAAGTTCCTTCTCGATCCGCAAACTGTGTCGGTTGCCCCGGTCGCGACCACGGCCGAACGCGTCGATCAATCGGTGATCTTCGTGGCGCAGGCCGAAAAGCAGGCCTTGCTGACGATGATTCTGCGGGCAGAGCCAGTCGAACGCGCGCTGATCTTCACCCGCACCAAGCATGGCGCCGACCGCGTCGTGAAACTGCTCGCGGGCAATGGCATCGCCTCGAACGCGATCCACGGCAACAAGAGCCAGCCGCAGCGTGAGCGCGCGCTAGCCGAGTTCAAATCGGGCAAGGTGAAAATCATGGTCGCGACCGATATCGCCGCGCGCGGCATCGACGTGTCGGGCGTCAGCCATGTCATCAATTTCGAGCTGCCCAATGTCGCCGAACAATATGTCCACCGCATTGGCCGCACCGCACGTGCCGGCGCGAGCGGCATTGCCATCGCGTTCTGCGCCGATGACGAGAAGGCCTATCTGCGCGACATCGAAAAGCTGACGCGCCAGAAGATCACGGCGATGCCGCTTCCCGATGCGTTCATCAACGAGGCCGCGAAGATCAAGTCCGAGCGCGCCAAATCGGGGATGATCGATCCCGTCGAGCGGCCGCGTCGCGACATCGGCAACAATCGCCAGCCCGCGCATCCCCGCGCCACGCACCGCGCGGCGCCGGCAAGCGGCCAGCATCGCTCCGCGCAACCCGGCAGCGGCCAGCGCACCGTCGCCAATCCGGCGGCGGCAGCCCGCCCGGCGGGTAATGGCCAAGCACGCCCTGCCGGCAACAACGCTGGCCGGCCTGCCGGCAATGGCGGCGGACGCGGTCGAGGCGGCCGGGGTCGCGGCGGCGGCGGTGGCCGGGCGATGACCGGCTGATCGCCAAGACTGCGGAAAAATCATTGACCCTCCCCCGGCGACGGGGGAGGGTTTCTTATTGGTGGGACGGCGGTGCCAGTTTCAGCCCCAGAAAACGGGTGCCGGGCACGGGATTGTATGACACCGGCTCCGCATCGACGAAGCCGAACTGCTCATAAAGCCGTTGGGCGTGTTTGAACTCCTCGAGCACATCGAGCCGAATTTCCGAATACCCAGCATCGGCTGCCTCGGCCAGCAGGCGCTCGATCAACAGCCTGCCGATCCCCAAGCCCCGCCTACCGGGCCGGACATACAGCCGCTTCATTTCGCAGATGCTGTCTGTCACCCGGCGTAGCGCAACGCAGCCACCGATCTGCCCATCCACTTCGGCCAGCAACAACCGGCCATCAGGCTGCGCGTAATCGCCCGGAAGGCGAGCGAATTCAGCCTCGTAATTCTGATAGGCAAGGCTCACCGAGGGGCTCGCGACATATTCGCGAAAGATGGCGACAACGGCCTCAGCGTCTGCGGGAAAGCGGGCGTTCCGAACGGTGACCATAAGGTAAGCAGGCTCTCACATGAATGTGGCGGCGATTGGTCGCCGATCTACGGGCCTAGCGCGTTACCGTCACCCACTCCGCCTCGGGAGCGCGGATCGTACGCAGCGCATTGGCGGGCGCTGCCTCATCCTCATACCCCACTGCCATCCCGCAAAACAGCATCCGCTCTGGCGGCGTGCCGAGAAAGCCGTCGACCGTCTGCGGATAGATCGCCCAGCATTCCTGCGCGCAGGTGGCGAGCCCTGCCTCGACGCAGAGCAGCATGAAGCTTTGCAGATACATCCCCAGATCGGACCATTGCGGCGGCCCCATCCGCCTGTCGACGGTGCAGAAGATCGCCGCCGGCGCGCCGAAAAACTCGAAATTGCGACGAAACTCGCGTTGCCGGGCATCAGCGTCGCTCCGCTCGATCCCAAGCGCGCCATAAAGCGACATCCCGACCTGGAAGCGGCGATCCTTGTAGGGGGCAGCCAGCTCGCGCGGATAGATGTCATAGGCCGCCGCCTCCAGCGCTCCCGAATCGATCCGCTCGGCCATCAGCGCCTTGAGCCGGGTCATCGCTTCGTCATTGACGATATCGATATGCCAGGGCTGCAAATTGCCCCCCGATGGCGCCCGTGCGGCTTGATTCACGAGTCGCGCAATCAAGGCGGTGTCGACGGGTTTGTCGAGGAAACCGCGTACCGATCGCCTTGCCGCTACGGCTTCCGATACGTTCATGCCAACCGTCCTCTTCGCGGGTGATATTGCCGAGCCAAGTCTTGCCGCCCCCGCCACTTTGCGCAACAACCCGCCCGCAAATAACAACTGAATTAGGAGTCGGTGATGGCAGAGGCCTATATCGTTGATGCGGTTCGCACCGCCGGTGGGCGTCGCGGCGGCAAGCTTGCGGGCACCCACCCGGTCGATATGGCCGCGTCGGTGCTGGATGCGATCATCGCGCGTACCGGCATCGACGGCGGCGCGGTCGACGATGTCATCATGGGCTGCGTCATGCAGGGCGGACAGCAGGCGGGACAAGTCGGCCGCAACGCCGTGCTGGCGTCAAAACACCTGCCCAATAGCGTCCCCGCCGTCTCGATCGACCGGCAATGCGGGTCGTCGCAGCAATCGATGCAATTTGCCGCCCAGGCGGTGATGTCGGGCACGCAGGATATCGTCATCGCCTCTGGCGTGGAGAGCATGACCCGCGTGCCGATGGGATCGACCGCGCTGCTGTTCATGAAAGAAGGCCTTGGCAACTACAAGTCGCCGCAGCTTGAGGAGAAATATCCCGGCATCATGTTCAGCCAGTTCATGGGCGCCGAGATGATCGTCAAGAAGCACGGCTTCGATCGCGCGATGCTCGATGCCTTTGCGCTCGAAAGCCACCGCCGCGCGATTGCCGCGACCCAAAGCGGCGCCTTCGACAATGAGATCATCGGTATCGAGATCGAAGGGCCCGAGGGCTCTGAAACGCACCGCAGCGATGAGGGCATCCGCTACGACGCGACGATGGAATCAATCGGCGCGGTGAAATTGCTGCAGGAGGGCGGCGCGATCACCGCCGCCAATGCCAGCCAGATCTGCGACGGCGCGAGTGCCGTTATGATCGTCAGCGAGGCAGCGCTGAAGGCGCACGGCCTCACCCCCCGCGCGCGGATCGTCAATCTGACGGTGACCGGCGGCGATCCCGTGATCATGCTCGAGGAGCCCCTGTTCGCCACCGACAAGGCGCTGAAGCGCGCGGGCATGAAGATCGAGGATATCGATCTTTACGAAGTGAACGAGGCCTTTGCGCCGGTGCCGCTTGCCTGGATGAAGCATACCGGCGGCACGCACGACCGGCTGAACGTGAATGGCGGCGCGATCGCGCTTGGCCATCCGCTCGGCGCATCGGGCACCAAGCTGATGGCGACCCTGCTCAACGCGCTCGAAAAGCGCGGTGGGCGGTACGGCCTGCAGACGATGTGCGAAGGCGGCGGCGTCGCCAATGTGACGATCATCGAGCGGCTGTAGCGCCAAAATACCATACCCAAGCTACCAGAAACAGCCGTCACCCTGAGCTTGTCTCAGGGTCCAGCCATCCCCTCGGGCGATCGTTCGTGCGGCGCGGTGGATGCTGAAACAAGTTCAGCATGACGACGACATTTTAGGGAGACCATCAATGATCATCGATTCAACCATATCCGCCGTCGTCACTGGCGGCGCCTCGGGGCTTGGCGAAGCGACCGCGCGCGCGCTTGCCGCGAAGGGCGCAAAGGTCGCCATTTTCGACATGCAGGCCGCCAAGGGCGAAGCCGTCGCCGCTGATATCGGCGGCATCTTTTGCGAAGTGAACGTCACTTCCGAAGAAAGCGTCGACGCAGGCTTTGCCAAGGCGCGCGAGGCGCACGGCCAGGAGCGCGTGCTCGTGTGCTGCGCGGGCACTGGCAACGCGATGAAGACCGCCAGCCGTTCCAAGGAAGATGGCAGCATCAAGCATTTCAGCCTCGAGGCGTTCAACTGGCTGATCCAGATCAACCTTGTCGGCACCTTTCGCTGCGTCGCGAAATCGGCAGCGGGCATGCTGACGCTCGATCCGGGCGAAGACGGTGAGCGCGGGGCGATGGTGATGACGGCATCGGTTGCAGCCGAAGACGGCCAGATCGGCCAGGCGGCCTATTCGGCGTCGAAGGGCGGCGTTGTCGGGATGACGCTGCCGATCGCGCGCGACCTGATGGGCGAGGGCATCCGCATCAACACGATCCTGCCCGGCATCTTCAACACCCCGCTGATGAACGCCGCCCCGCCGGCGGTGAAGGACGCGCTCGCCGCATCGGTGCCCTTTCCCAAGCGGCTCGGGCTTGCGCCCGAATATGCCCAGCTGGCGCTGACGATGATCGAAAATGGCTATTTCAACGGCGAGGACGTGCGGCTCGATGGCGCGATCCGGATGGCGCCACGGTGAACAATGCTCCCTCTCCCCTTCAAGGGGGAGGGCTATGGCTCCAGTCCAAAAGGAAACCTCATGGCCTTCACGCTTTTCAGCTTTGTCGATCTTTACCGCCGCCAGCTCGATACCGCGATGCACCTGCTCGACAAGGCGGTGGGCTTTGCCTCGGCAAATGGCATCAGCCAGGAGGAGATGCTTGGCTGGCGACTGGCAGACGATATGCATCCGCTTGGCTTTCAGTTCATGGTCGTCGCCAATTTCACGCGGAGCTGGCCCGCGCGGGTTGCCGATCAGCCGCTCCCCGAGCCAATCGAATCGACGATCGACGTCGCCGGTTTTCAATGGGCGATCGCGGATGCAAAGGCTTATCTGGCGACGTTGACGCCCGAACAGTTTGAGGGCCGAGACGATGTGCCGCTGACGGTCAAGCTCGGCGAGACGATGGAGCCGACCCTGCCCGCAGAGCGCTGGCTGGCGGGCTTTGCGACGACCAACATCTATTTCCACCTGTCGATGGTCTATGCGATCCTGCGGACGAAGGGTGTGCCGCTGGGCAAATCGGACATGTTCGCCGGCGGGCTTTGACGGGGCGCTGACGCATGGCGCGTCCCGAAGCCTGGCGGCTCGACCGCGCTGCCTATCCGCATCATGAGACGATCCAGACGCGGTTCCAGGATCTCGACGTGCTTGGCCATATCAACAATGTCGGGATGGCCGCGATCCTCGAGAGTGGCCGGGTCAAATTCAACCAGGCAACGGGGCTGGACAAATGGCGCGAACAGCGCTGGCTCGTGGCGCAGGTCATCATCAATTATCTGGGCGAGGGGCACTTCCCCGCCGATGTCACGGTCGCGAGCGGGATTGGCGCCATTGGCACCCGCAGCTGGACGATCTTGTCCACCGCGTTCCAGCATGATGTGCCGATCGCGACCTGCGACACGGTGGTGGTGATGAGCGGCGAGGGCGGGATCACCGCCCTGCCAGACGACTATCGGACGGCCCTGGATCAGTGGCGGTCGAACGCCGCTGAGGCGTAGGGATCGACGCCCGAAAGTGATGAAAGTGACGACCCCCTTATGGGGGAGCAGCCCTGCGCACGCGCGGACAGAAATTTTCCGTCGCGAAGAGGCCACTTATTCAGTTGTCAAAGAGCGGGGTGCTCAGGCGATTGCACAGCAATTCCAACATTGGAAGATGTGCCATCGATTTGACCTATTCTTGGAGTGGATGGCGGGCGGGCCATTAGCCTCGCGCGTCATGCTGAACTCGTTTCAGCATCCACCGCGCACCAGTTCCGGCATCCTGTTGTGGCACGATGGATCCTGAAACGAGTTCAGGATGACGTAAAGCAGCAGAAGTTACTTCAGATATCAATCAGTTGCTCGACTTCAGGCGCGAGGCCACAGCTTGCGCTGGGGCGACGATGGGCGAGATGATCGATTTAGTCCGCGAATGCCGCCGCGCGTTTTTCCATATTGGCCATTACCGCTTCGATCTGGTTGGGCTTGCGGATCACGCCGAGTTGCACGTCGCTTTCCGCCTGCAGGATCGCTGCGCCATCGAGATCGGGCGCGAGATTGAACAGCATTTTGGAGCCCCGGACGGCCTAAGGATTGCGCGCGGCGATCTGTTTGGCGAGCGCGTGCGCCTCGGCCCAGGGATCGTCGGCGAGTTTTGTGACGAAGCCAAGCGCCAGCGCCTCTGCCCCTTCGAATTCGCGCGCGGTATAGGTCAGTTCGCGGAGCACATCATCGCGCGCCAATCCCCGCCACAGCGCAATCCCGGCCATATCGGGCACCAGCCCCCAATGGACTTCGCGGATCGCAAAGCGTGTGTGCGGCGAGGCGATGCGGATATCGGCGCCGGACATGATCTGGAAACCGCCGCCAAACGCCACCCCGTGGACCGCCGCGATGACGGGCATCGGCAAGGTGCGCCAGCCCCAGGCGACATGCTGCGGCAGATTGGCATCGCCGTGGGTGCGGTCAGCCAGCGACGTGCCCGAACCGCCCGCCGCCATGCTCGCCATATCGAGCCCCGCGCAAAACGCCCGCCCCTCGCCCGACAGCACCACGCAGCGTATCTCGGCCATGCCCGCCAGCTGGTCGATCGCATCGGCAATGCCAGCAAACATCGCCGGATCGAGCGCGTTCATCTTGTCGCTGCGGATCAGCTTCACGTCGGCAACGTGATCGGTAACGGTGATGCGAACGCGGTCTTGCATGTCGGTTCCTTTCCCGGAAAACCAGCCCTTAACTCGTCATTGCGCGCGTGGCGAAGAATCCAGCCTCTCCAATTGCGGCACCGCTGGATTGCTTCGCTACGATCGCAATGACGGGATGGTGACCATGGGCATTGGTTCAAACAATCCGGCTCTCGCTATTGCCCCAATAGCGATCGCGCAACAGCCGCTTGTAGAGCTTGCCCGTCGGCGCGCGGGGCAGATCGGCGGCAAAATCGATCTGGCGCGGGGTTTTGACGCCCGACAATTCAGCGCGACACCAGGCAGTGAGTTCGGCCGCAAAAATGTCGCCTGCCTCGGCCATGTCGACGGGCTGGACAACCGCCACCACCCGCTCCCCCATATCCGCGCAGGGTCCGCCGAACACCGCGACATCGGCGACGCGCGGATGCGCGATCAGCCGGTTCTCGATCTCCTGAGGATAGATGTTCACCCCGCCCGAAATGATCATGAAGCTTTTGCGATCGGTGAGAAAGAGGAAGCCCTCATCATCGACCCGCCCGATATCGCCAAGCGTCGTCCAGCCATGGGCGTTTCTGGCCTCGGCGGTCTTGGCGGGATCATTGTGATATTCGAAGGCGCCGCCGCCGCCGAAATAGACCAGCCCCTCTTCGCCGATCGGCAGCTCATTGCCTGCCTCGTCGCAGATATGCAGCGCGCCATACGCCGCCTTGCCCACCGATCCCCGGTGCGCCAGCCATTGCGGCGAATCAATCGTCGTCAGGCCATTGCCCTCCGATCCCGCATAATATTCGTACAGCACTGGCCCCCACCAGGCGATCATCGCTTCCTTGATCGGGATCGGACAGGGCGCGGCGGCATGGATCGCGACCTTCAGGCTGGACAGATCATGCCGCGTGCGGGCTTCCGCCGGCAGCTTCAGCATGCGGACGAAATGCGTCGGCACCCATTGGCTGGCGTTGATCCGGTAGCGTTCGATCGCTTCGAGCGCTGCCTCCGGATCGAAATGGCGCATCATCACGACGGTGCCGCCAAGCCGCATCACCGTCATCGACCAGCGAAGCGGCGCCGCGTGATAAAGCGGCGCGGGCGACAGATAGATCGTCTCGGGCCCCAGCCCATAAAGCGCGCGGGCAAGCATCGACAGCACGTTGCCCGCATCGATTGCCGGATCTTCGGGCAAGGCAACGCGCACGCCCTTGGGCCGTCCCGTAGTGCCCGAGGAATAGAGCATGTCGACGCCTGCACGCTCATCGGCAATCGGCGTATCGGGCATTTCGGCGGCGGCGGCCTCCCATGAACGCCAGCCCGGCACGATCCCGCCGATCATCAGGCGATCACAGGCCTGTATCGACGGCGCGAGCGCTTCGGCGACCGATGCCATCGCCGCAGACGCAATCACCAGCCGCGCCCCCGAATCATCGACGATATAGGCGGCTTCGGGCGCGGTGAGCTTGCTGGGAATGCAGACATAGAACAGCCCCGCGCGCTGCGCGCCCCAGACCAGGTCGTAGAATTCGGGAATATTGTCGAGGAACAACGCGATCGTATCGCCGACGCCAAGGCCGGCTGATCGAAACAGCTGAGCTGCCCGGTTCGATCGAGCATCGAGGGCGGCATAGCTGATCGTCTCGCCCGTTTCGGCAACGATCAAGGCCGGCTTGTCGGGCGACACATGTGCATGGACGCTTGGATGCATCCCGATCCTCTCTTGTTATTATGGCGGAAGGCTAGCTGGCGCGGGCCCGGACCGCAATCGGCGTGGCGCGATGATCAGCCGGCTGCGATGATCATCTGGTTGCGATGATCATTTGGTTGCGACAAGGCGATAGCCACGCCCCTTGTCGGTGAGCAGCATTGGTTCGGCAAAACCGCGATCGAGCTTCGCGCGCAGCCGCGACACATGGACTTCGATCACATTGGTGCCGGGATCGAAACCAAGGCCCCAGACACGGCTGAGCAGCGCCATCCGGCTCACCGTCGCGCCGGCATTCGCCGCAAGTTCGGTCAACAGCCGGTATTCTCGCGGTAGAAGCGGGATCGATCGTCCGGCGCGGGTGACATGGCGCTCGGTCGTGTCGATCAGCATGTCTCCGAGGGCGATAAACCCTGCGGCCCGGTGCCGGCGCAGCATCGCGGCGAGCCGGGCAGCGATCATCGCGTCGCTCATGCTGTGTGGAATCACATCATCGGCACCCGCATCAAGCGCCGCGATCGTCTCCGCCTCCGCCACTTCGGCGAGCACGACGATCAGCGGGCCCCTATGGCGTGTTCGTTCCGCTCGCAGGCGGTCATTAGGCGAGCCGGCCGTCAACGACCATCCGAACACCAGGCCGTGATCGCATGGGTGGTGACCAGTTGGTTCCGAATGCGCATATATGCCGCGCATCGCCAGCGCCACCGGCAGGCCGGGGCGATCGAGATTGGCCAGGCGCACCGTCCCCATCGCCGCAGAATAACCGGTGGCGTGGCGGCACTGTACGGAAATGCGTCCGTTCCGGGGCCATTCAGCCGCCGATCAACCGGCAGCGTTCCTTGGCGCGGGCCGAGAGATAGCGATCGGGATCATCGGCGGCAGCAGCGAACAGTGCGTGACGACCGCCAGCCTCTGCCTCGAGCGAGGCAAGCGCGGTAATCGCGGTCAGCCGCATCCGCGGATTTGGATGGCGCGCGGCGATGTGGTGCGCAAGATCGCGACCATTGCCGCCGCCGAGGGGCACCGCGAGCGCCACGAGCGCCTCCGATGGCGCGGTCGTGAGCCCTGCCGCGATTGCATCTGCGCCAATATCGAACCGGAACTGGTCTCGCCACACTTGCCCCGGATCATATCCCAGGATGTTGAGCGACACCGAGAAACTATCCGGCGGCAATTGCACATGCACATCGCGTCGTGCCCGGTAGAGCATCAGCTTGCCTGGATCGAGCCGTGACCGCTCGACAAAGCGCAGCCCCGCCGCCTCACCGGGCACCCCGGCCAGCGCATCGACATCATATTCATAATAATCGCTCCAATAGCCGGGCCCGAGATAGCCGACCGTCAGGAACGGGAAATTATGGTCGTGTGGGAGATCGTAGAAAAACGGCGCGGTGCCGCTTGCGCGCACCACGGCATCGGCGCGTGCGGGCCAGAAATTGGCGCGCAAGACATAGCGGCCATTGGAGGGACGCAGCAGGAAAACCTGCGCGCCATAGGCGCTGGCCGAGGACTGCGCCGCACAGCGCCCCTTCAGTTCCTCGATCGCGAGATCGGCGAGAAACGCCTGGTTGCGCCCGAGTTGCGCGAGCAGCGGGCCGATCGCTGCAAAGCTGTCTTCGTCACGCAAGTCGAAATCGCTTGCGTCGAGGGTGTCGACCAGCTCCTCGAGCCCGATCGCGGCGCCATCGCCAGCGTCGATCAGGCGGGGCATGCCAGCCGCGCCTCAACCCTTGCCAGCATCTCGACGGCAGCCTCCCGAACCTCGTGATGGGGGTCGCTCGTCATCTCGCGAAGGCGGGGCAACGCGCTGCGGATGTCCAGCGCCAGCCATTCGCGCATCGCCTGCCAGCGCATGAAGAAGGCCGGGTCGTGCGTCGCCGTCTCGAAGCAATCGCCCGCATCCGCGCGCCCGGCATGGCGCAACAAGGCGAGCAGCATCTGCGCGCGCGATGCGCGATCATCGAGCGTGGCGACCCGCACCAGCGCCCCGCCCTCGATCGCATATTCGCGCATCAACGGGGCGGCGTCGGCGAGGACGGTCGCGGTGAGAATGACGATATCGCTGGTCGCGGAATCGATGAGGTGACCACTTATGCGCCCATCGAGACGCAGGATCATCCCGTCGAGAAGCGGCACTTCGTCTCCAGCCACGCACGGCTGCGCGGTAGCGGTCTCGAAATCGGCACCGACGGGCTCGGCATGCCAGCGCCGGAGGCGTGCGCCACCGCCAAGCCAATAGCGCGCGATCGACAATCGACCCGGCATCACCACGGTCTGCGGCGCCGGCAGCGCGCCAAGGACGTCAGCCGACAGCATGGTCGCCGAAATCGACACCGCCGGGCTTTCGAACAGCAACGCCCCGATCCGCAACGCATCGCGATTGGCGCGTAGCGGCGGATCAAACCAGTCGTCACCGCGCAAGGCTTCGATCAAGGGCGTCAGCAGCGATTGGGGCCATTCGCCGTCACCAAGCAGATCGCTGGCTCGGGCGGCGATGCCGTCCGCTGGCGCCGCCTCGCACCCGGCAAAGGCGGCGGCTGCCTGGCGATATCCAGCGCTTTCGCGGAACCGGGCCGCCACCGATCGCGACAGCGCCTGCGCCGCGCGGTACCGATCGTCGTCGGGCGCGGTGGCCGGACGGATCACCGCAGGATCATCCCGGATCCATTTCATAGACGATGATCGCAATGGCGATCACATATTGGAACACATCGTCACCAACGATTTCCATCGCGCGGATCGCCCCTGTGGAGGCGACCTGCGTACCGAGATCGACGATCTCGCTGATCTCCATGCCGACAATCCCCATGCCCTGCTCCCCTTCGCGCTCAATGCGCTCAATGCATGGGGCCAAGCTATCGCTGGGCGCTGCCGGCCCTTAATTAAATCGCTGTAAGGTGACGCTCGGCGGCGTGCTTTTGCGTGCGGCGCACAGGCGGTGTAGAGGCGCCTGCGACATGGCCAGCCATCCCCCTTCCGCATTCGATCCCGCCTATTTCTTCCGCCTTGGCGGCCGTGGGCACAGCGCACGGATCGGCGCGCAATATCACGCGCACGGCCCCGACTGGGTTGAACTCGCGCTGCCTTATGATCCAGCGCTGATCGGCGATCCGGAAACCGGCGTGATTGCCTCCGGCCCGATCCTGACGATGATGGACATGGCAACGAGCCTGTCGGTGTGGCTGAAACTCGGTACTTTCCGCCCGCACGCGACGCTCGATCTGCGGATCGATTATCTGCGGCCAGCCACGCCGGGCAAGACGGTGATCGGCCACGGCGAATGCTACCGGATCACCCGCTCGATTTCGTTCATCCGCGGCCAGGCGCATGACGGCGACCCCGATGATCCGATCGCGCACGTCGCGGGCACCTATATGTTTACAGGGGTTCAGCAATGAGCCGGCCTGTCGCCGCGACAATGGCGCTGCCGCCCTATGCCGATCTGCTTGGTCTGATTGTCGAGGCAAGCGATGATGCGACGAACGGTGGCGGGGCACCGGTGCTGATGATGCCGTTTCACGAGGATGTGACAGGCCGTCCGGGTTTCCTCCATGGCGGAGCGATTGGCGGCTTGCTGGAAATGGCGGCGATCGCCTCGCTCTATCACGCGCTCGAGGCGGATGGCGGCGGCAAGATCAAGCCGATCAACGTGACGGTGGATTTCATGCGCGGCGGGCGCGAAAAGGAAACCCGCGCGCAAGGAATTGTCACCCGGCTCGGCAATCGTGTCGCCAATGTCGAGGCGCATGCCTGGCAGGATGATCGCACCCGCCCAATCGCGTCTGCCCGGATGAACTATCTGATCGTGCGGCCCTGAGGCAGATCAAGGCCCAGACGCCTTTTTAGTGAAGCTGACCTGCCCCCGTTCGGGCTGAGCTTGTCGAAGCCCTGCCTTTTCTCTCAACCGTCGATAAGAAAAGCAGCCCTTCGACAAGCTCAGGGCAAACGGCAGGCAATTAAATGTAAATAGATCCCAGCTCAGCGCATCAGCACGAGCTCTTCGGCCATTGTCGGGTGCAGCGCCACGGTTGCATCGAAATCGGCCTTGGTCGCGCCCATCTTCACCGCAATCGCTGCTGCCTGCAGGATTTCCGCTGAATCGGGGCCGATCATATGGAGCCCCAAGATGCGGCCATTGTCGCTGTCGCAGATCATCTTGTAGAGCCCGCGCTCGTTGCGACCTGCCAGCACATTCTTCATCGGCCGGAAATCGGAAGTGTAGACCTTCACCGTGCCCAGCTTCTGCCGGGCCTGGCTTTCCGTCATCCCGACGCCGGCCATCGGCGGCTGGCTGAAAACGGCCGACGGGATGCAATCATAATCGACACGGGTCGGCTTGCCGCCGAACATCGTATCGGCAAATGCCTGCCCCTCGCGGATCGCGACCGGGGTCAGCTGGACGCGGTTGGTGACATCGCCCACGGCATAGATATCAGGCGCGGTGGTGCGATTATCCTCGTCGACCTTGATCGCGCCCTTGGCGAGCTCGACACCGGCGGTCTCAAGCCCGAGGCCTTCGATATTGGGCACCCGGCCGGTCGCAAACAGCACGCAATCGACGATCATTGGATCATGGCCGCTCATGGATACCTTCAGGCTGCCATCGGCCAGCTTTTCGATCGACTGGAATTCTGTGTTGAAGCGGAACTGGATGCCCTTGGTCATCGAAATCTGGAGCAGCCGATCGCGGATCGTTTCATCATAACCGCGCAGGATCACGTCGCTGCGATTGACGAGCGTCACCTGGCTGCCGAATTCGTGGTAGATGCCGGCGAATTCATTGGCGATATAGCCCGCGCCGGCGATCAGCATGCGCTTTGGCAGCGCCTCAAGATGGAAAACCTCGTTCGAGGTGATGCCATGTTGCGATCCGGGGAAGGCGGGCACATGCGGCCGCGCGCCGGTGGCGATCAGGATCGTCTTCGCGCTGATCCGGCGGCCATCGCTCAATTGCACGCTGTTGGGGCCGTTCAGCTCGGCGCGCGCGAGGATCACCTCGACCTTATGGCTGTCGAGCGTGGTCGTATAGGCGGCGTTCAGCCGATCGACCTCGGCCAGCACATTGTCGCGCAATCGCGGCCAATCGAAACCGCAATCGGGCACGTCCCAGCCAAAGCGGCGCGCATCGGCCAAGTCCTCGGCGAAATGCGCGCCATAGACGAGCAGCTTCTTGGGCACGCAGCCGCGGATCACGCAGGTGCCGCCAACGCGAAACTCCTCGGCAATCGCGACCCTTGCCCCGTGCGCCGCCGATACCCGCGATGCACGCACCCCGCCCGATCCGGCACCGATGACGAAGAGATCATAATCGTGGCTTGTCATATTCCGTCACCCCGGACTTGTTCCGGGGCCCACCGCGCCCCGCCTCGCGCCGTCAATGCGGCACAGTGGACCCCGGAACAAGCCCGGGGTGACGATGCACTCTAACCCAGCGCGCGCTTGATCAAATCCGTCGTCGATGCATCGAATTGCTGCCCGCCTGCATCCGCCGCCTTGGCCATTTCCTTGCCAAGTTCCACACCGAACTGATCGAACGGATTGATGCCGAGGAGCACCGCGTTGACGAAGGTGCGATGCTCGTAAAAGGCGATCAGCGCGCCGAGCGCCCGGGCTTCGAGCGCATCGATCAGGATCGTCGCGCTCGGCCGGTCACCGGGATAGGCGCGCGCCGGATCCGCTTCATTGGCGCGCCCCGTCATCAGCGCGGCGCCCTGCGCAAAGGCATTGAGCAGCAATTGCCGGTGGTGCGCGTCATCGAGCGCGTCGCCGGGCTCGATCACCGCGACGAACTCGACGGGGATCAGATGCGTGCCCTGATGGAGCAGCTGGAACACCGCATGCTGGGCATCGGTGCCGACGCCGCCCCAGGTAACGGGCGCGCTCGGGCGGGTGAGCGGCGTGCCGTCTATACCGACGCTCTTGCCGTTCGATTCCATCTCGAGCTGCTGGAGATAGCTTGGCAGCAGCCGCAGCCGCTCGTCATAGGCAAAGGTCGCGCGCGTCTGGCAACCGCGAACCTGGGCATAATAAAGATCGGCAAAGGCAGCGAGCGCCGGCGCATTTTCGTGAAGCGCCGCCAGACGAAAATGCCGGTCCATCTCCGCTGCGCCGTCGAGCAAATCCTGAAAACTGTCCCAGCCGATCGCCAGTGCCGCTGGAAAGCCAATCGACGACCACAAGGAATATCGCCCGCCGACCGATTCAGCGAAGGGCAGGATGCGGGTTTCGTCGATTCCCCATTCAACGGCATTGTCGGGCGCTGCGGTGAGCGCGATCACGCGGCCATAGGGGTCTTCGCTGCCCCCCTCGCGCATCCATTCAAGCGCGCTGGTGGCATTGAGCAGCGTTTCGGTGGTGGTGAAGGTCTTTGAGGCGATCACCAGCAGCGTCGCTTGCGGATCGAAGCGGGCAAATGCCTCTTCAAGCGCGGCGCCATCGACATTGGAGACGATCGCTACATCGTAGCGATCCTCGTCACGACCAAGCGCGTCGACGATCAGATCGGGGCCAAGCGCCGATCCACCAATGCCGATGTGGAGGATGTGACGAATCGGCCCAAGCGCCTCGGCCTCGATCGCGTCGATCAGCGCGCGCATCCGGGCATGGAGTTGCGCTGCCCGCGCCACGCTTTCCTCGGCCCCCTCGCCGCGCTCAGCGCAATGCTCGGCAGCGCGGCCCTCGGTAGTGTTGACGGGCTTGCCCGCAAACATCGCCTCACGCTTGCCGGCGAGATCCTGCGCGCGGGCGAGCGCCTCGAACGCCGTGACCGCCTCTGCCGTCAGATGCGTCTTCGACCAATCGAAATGCAAACCGGCGACGTCGATGATGAAGCGGGCGAGGCGCGCCGGATCGCCATCGAACAGGCTTTCGAGCCGGGGCGAGGGCAGCGCCTCGATCGCGCGCCATTCGGGTGAAGTCATTTCGGGCATCCCAATTGGCACAACCGGCCGAGCCGGCCTCGCTCTAGCGCGACGCCATTGGCACCGCCACCTGCGAAACGCCTAATCCGGCACAAATCGCGCGATGAAGCACTGCTGCGCTGGCTTGACGAAAGCCCCTTGGCGCCCGCAAAGCCGCACGATGAGCGATCCCGCCACGCCTGCCCAGCCAGCCACCGTCAAGGCGCGATCGGAAATGCGCGAAACTGTGACTTTCCTGATCAAGCTGGTGCTCGTCGTTGCGATCTTCCGCAGTTTCTTGTTCGCGCCATTCAACATCCCGTCACAATCGATGCTGCCGCAGCTTTATATCGGCGATTATCTGTTCGTGTCGAAATGGAATTACGGATTCTCGCGCTATTCGCTGCCCTTTGCGCTGCCGTTGATCCCGGGCCGCATCCTGGCGCACGATCCCGCCCGCGGCGATGTCGTGGTGTTTCGCGGGCCCGCCGAGGATAATCACGACGTCATCAAGCGCGTGATCGGCTTGCCCGGCGACACTGTCCAGGTCCGTCAGGGCCAGGTGATCCTCAACGGCGTCCCCGTGCCGCGCGTCCGCGTCGCCGATTTCGTCATCCCAATCACCGCCAATTATCCCGCCAGCGAATGCCCGGAAGCGTTTCAGGCTGATGACGCCAATGGCAGGCCGATCTGCCGCTATGCGCAGTTCCGCGAAACGCTGCCCAGTCGGCGATCCTATTTCGTGCTCGATCGCGGCGAGATTCCCCAGGCCGACGAGACGGGTGTCTACAGCGTGCCGGCAGGCCATGTCTTTGCGATGGGCGACAATCGCGACGATAGCGGCGACAGCCGCTTCGCGCCGCCCGAAGGCGTTGGCCTGATACCGATGGAGCGAATACAGGGTCGCGCAATCATCCTCTTCTTTTCGACTAACGGTAATTCCTCGTGGCTGCTGCCCTGGACATGGTTCAGCGCGGCGCGTTGGAGCCGGATCGGAACCGGCCTTTGAACGAGCCGGGGCTGGCGGACTGGCTTTCGGCAATGCTTGGCGTCCCACCGCGCGAGCTGCCACTTTACGAACGCGCGCTTACCCATGGCAGCCACACCCCGGCCAATTACGAACGTCTCGAATTCCTCGGAGATCGCGTGCTCGGCCTTGTCATCGCCGAGTGGCTGTTCGAATTATTTGCCGGGGAGCCCGAGGGACAGCTTTCGAAGCGGCTCAACGCGCTCGTCACTGGCCCCGTCTGCGCGCAGATCGCCCGCGGCATTGGCGCGCCTGCGCATCTTCGGTTGGGCAAACAGGCGCGCGACGACGGCGCGTCCGACAGCGACAATGTGCTGGGAGACGTGATGGAAGCGCTGATCGGCGCGCTTTACCTCGATCACGGGCTTGAAGCAGCGCGCAGCGCCGTTCGCCGGTTATGGGGCGATAACGTCACCACCCAGACGCGCGCGCCGCAGCACCCAAAATCGGCGTTGCAGGAATGGGCGGCGGCGCATAATCGCCGGCCGCCCGATTATGCGATCATCGACCGGTCAGGCCCGCACCATGCGCCGCAATTCACCGTCAAGGTATCGATCGGCAAGCTCGCCGAGGCGAGCGCCACCGGCAGTTCCAAGCAGGAGGCCGAAACCGCGGCGGCGGCGGCATTGCTCGCGCAACTGGAGGGGCAGTGAACGCGCCCGTAACCCCAACCGCAAAAACCGTTCGCCCTGAGCTTGTCGAAGGGCTGCATTCTTTCAACATCTGCCCATAGCATGGCGTTCTGGGCCTATATGCTCCATTGCCGAGGCGGTCGATTGTACGTCGGCCATGCCGATAATCTCGAACGACGCATCCAACAGCATTTTTCGGGTGAGCTTCCAGGGTTCACCCGCGAATTTCCTCCCCAGAAACTCATTTGGAGCGAGGAGTTTCAGACTCGGCTCGAAGCTCTGGAAGTCGAGCGGCGGGTCAAAGGCTGGGGGCGAGCCAAGACACTTGCCCTTGCAAGGGGCGACTGGCCGATGGTGGTCCAATTGGCAAAGAAGAAAGGCAGCCCTTCGACAAGCTCAGGGCAAACGGAATTTGCTAGACAGACGGAATCTAATGGAAATGATGAACAGCAACACCCCTCAATCCTGCGGCCTTGTCGCCGTTGTCGGCGCGCCGAACGCGGGCAAATCGACGCTCGTCAACGCGCTTGTCGGCCAGAAGGTCGCGATCGTCAGCCCGAAGGCGCAGACGACGCGCACCCGCCTGATGGGGGTGGCGATCGAGGGGGATACCCAGTTGTTGCTGGTCGATACCCCCGGCATCTTCGAACCCAAGCGCCGCCTCGACCGGGCGATGATCGCCGCCGCCTGGACCGGCGCCGAGGGAGCGGACGTGATCGCGCTGGTCGTCGATGGCAAGGGCGGCGTTGGCCCCAAGGTGATGGCGATCGCCGAAGGGCTGAAGCACCGGCGAGAGCCCAAATATCTGATCCTCAACAAGGTGGATATCGCCGAGAAGGAACGGCTGCTTGGCCATGCCAAGCGCCTGAACGAAGCCGTGCCCTTTGCCGAGATTTTCTTCGTCAGCGCCTCGACAGGAGACGGGTTGCCCGAGCTGAAGAGCGCGCTCGCCAAGGCGATGCCGCAGGGCCCGTGGCATTTTCCCGAGGACCAGGTGTCCGACGCGAGCGAGCGGATGCTTGCCGCCGAGGTGACGCGCGAGCAGCTCTATCTCCAGCTGCATGCCGAGTTGCCCTATGCGAGCGCGGTCGAGACCGAACAATATAAGGAGCGCGAGGATGGCTCGGTCGAGATCCACCAGCAGATCCTCGTTGCCCGCACGACCCAGCGCGCGATCGTGCTCGGCAAGGGCGGGCAGCGGATCAAGGAAATCGGCGCACGCGCGCGCGCCGAACTGAGTATGCTGATGGGGCGCCCGGTGCATCTTTACCTTCATGTGAAGGTGAAGGAGAATTGGGATGATGATCGCGGCGTCTACCGCGACATGGGGCTGGACTGGGTCGAATGACAAAAACCATCAAGGCTGCACTCGTTCAGGCCCCCCCGGTGCCGCTATGTATCGATCACGGCATTGAAAAGCTGCTCGATCATGTTGCCGATGCCGTCGATATCGGGGCGCAGGTGGTCGCGTTCGGCGAGACGTTTCTGGGCGGCTATCCGCTGTGGCTCGATGAAGCGCCGGGCGCTGCGATCTGGGATCATCGCGGCACGCAGGCGCTGCATGCGATCCTGCTCGATCAGGCGATCAGGGGCGATGATCCGCGGCTGGCGCCACTCCAGGCGCTGGTCGATGCGTCGGGCGCGCTCGTCTCGGTCGGCGCGCATGAGCGGGTGAGATCATCGATCACCAATACCCAATATCTCTTCCGCCCCGGCCAGCCGCCGCTGAGGCACCGCAAGCTGGTGCCGACGCATGGCGAGCGGATGATCTGGGGCCGGGGCGACGGATCGACGCTTGCCGCTCATGAGGCCGAATGGGGCAATGTCGGCCAGCTGATCTGTTGGGAACATTGGATGCCGCTTGCCCGCGCGGCCATGCATCACACGGGCGAGACGGTGCATGTCGCCGCCTGGCCAACGGTGCGCGAGGTGCACCGGCTGGCCTCGCGCCATTATGCATTCGAGGGCCGCTGCTTCGTGCTCGCGGCCGGCACCATCCAGCACCGCGACGATCTGCTCGAAGGACTCGATCGGGTCGGCGGGGATGCCGATGCCCGCGATCTGCTGATGGGGATGCCCGATGGGCAGCTGCAATTCGGCGGCAGCGCGATCATCGGCCCCGATGCGGGGATCATCGTCGAGGCGGGGGCGGATGCCGATCTGCTGATCACCGATCTTGATCTTGCAGCGATCGGGCGGGGCCTGACGTCGCTCGATTCGGACGGCCATTATTCGCGACCCGATGTGTTCGAGCTCCGTATCGATCGCCGTGCCAAGCAAGGCGTGGCCGATGCCGATGGATAAGCCGCCATCCCGGCGTTGCCATGACCCGATCATGAGCAGCGTTGCACGGCGAGTCCATTGTCCAAATCAGCCAGGGCCAGCGCCGGCGATGATTTCTTCGACCCATTCAGGCACCAGCGCGCTCGCCGGCCCATAGCGGGTTTCGTCGAAGAAGCGGCTGCCCGCCGAGGGTTCGAGATTGAGTTCGAGCGTCCGCGCGCCGTGCTGCCGCGCGACCTGAACAAAGCCTGCAGCAGGATAGACCGCGCCTGATGTACCAATCGAAACGAACAGATCGGCCTGCGCAAGCGCTGCGTCTATTCGCTCCATATGATAGGGGATTTCGCCAAAGAAGACGATATCGGGCCGCAGTGCCGCAGCGCCGCAGGCCGGGCATCGAGACCCCGGCGGCAGATCTCCAGACCAGCCGCGTCGAGCATCACAAGCAGCGCACAGCGCGGAATTGAGCGCCCCGTGCATATGCAACAACTGCCGCGCGCCAGCGCGTTCGTGCAGATCATCCACATTCTGGGTCACGATCAGCACGCCCGGCAACGCCGCTGCCAGCCCGACAAGCGCCAGATGCGCGGCGTTTGGAATAACATCCGCCAGCGCGCGCCGCCGGGCATCGTAAAAACCATGGACGAGCGCAGGATCACTGGCCAGCGCCTGGGGCGTGCAGACATCCTCCACACGGTGCCCCTCCCATAAGCCGCCTGGCCCGCGAAATGTCGCGAGCCCGCTTTCGGCGGAGATGCCCGCGCCGGTGAGAATCACGATTGATCGGTGGTGTTGCATGGCCTTATCGATAGCCACCGGGCCGGGGCTCGCAAGCATGCGCGTTGCAACGCTGGCATTTGCGTCGAGCAACGAAATATCGGCTATGCGCGAATCGCGGTTTCTGTCATCGCCTGCCGCAGGGAAGCGGTGGCAGCAATCGACAGGCAGCCGAGGGACGAGTGGCGCGCTTGGCGATCGACCTCACGACATGGCACCTGAGCGACAGAATCGATTTTGCAGGAGCGAGCAGTGACGGCGATCGGCATCTTGGGCAGTGGCGGGCGGATGGGCCGCGCGATCGCTGGCGCCATCCCTGAATATGGTGCGCGGATGGCCGGCGGTGTCGATATTTGCGGTGACCGCACAGAGCTTGCCGCCGCCGCCGATGTCCTCGTCGATTTCACCGTGCCCGCCGCACTTGCCGACAATCTCGCGGCTGCCCACGCCGCCCAAACGCCGATCCTGATCGGCACCACCGGCCTCACCCAGGCCCATCATTCGATGATCGAGGCAGCAGCACGGGAAATCGCGGTCTTGCAGACGGGCAATACCTCGCTCGGCGTGACCCTGCTGGCGCGGCTGGTCCGCGAGGCGGCCGAGCGGCTGGGCGTCGACTGGGACATCGAGATCGTCGAAATGCATCACCGTGCAAAGGTCGATGCGCCTTCGGGCACTGCCTTTTTGCTCGCCGAGGCCGCCGCTGCCGGGCGAGCCACGCCTTTCACCGAAGTCGGCGTGCTTGGCCGCGCCGGCCTGAGCGGCGACCGGGCCGAAGGAACGATCGGCATTTCGAGCCTTCGGGGTGGCACGGTCGCTGGCGATCACATGGTGATCTTTGCCGGCAATGGTGAACGGATCGAGCTTGGGCACCGCGCCGAAGACCGGGCGATCTTTGCCCATGGCGCAATCACCGCCGCGCTTTGGCTGGCCGACAAGCCGGCTGGGCGATACACGATGGCCGACGTGCTCGGCATGTGACGAACGCGCCGTGAAAAAGGCCGATATCGTCGATTTCTATTCACGGCTTGCAGCGGACAATCCCCATCCGGAGACCGAGCTCGAATCGGGCAATGCCTATCAGCTTCTCGTCGCCGTCGTGCTTTCTGCCCAATCGACCGACATCGGCGTCAACAAGGCGACGCGCGCGCTGTTTCGGATCGTCGATACGCCCGAAAAGATGGTGGCGCTGGGCGAAGCCGCGCTGAAGGAGCACATCAAGACGATCGGCCTGTTCAACACCAAGGCAAAGAACGTGATTGCGCTGAGCAAGGCGTTGATCGCCGACCACGCAAGCGACGTGCCTGCGGACCGCGACGCGCTCGAGAAGCTCCCCGGCGTTGGCCGCAAGACCGCCAATGTCGTCATGAACGTGGCGTTTGGCGCGGAGACATTTGCGGTCGACACGCATATTTTCCGGGTTGGCAATCGCACGGGGCTCGCCCGCGGCAAGACCCCGCTGTCAGTGGAGATCAAGCTCGACAAGGCGACGCCCCAGCCCTTTCGGCTTCACGCTCATCACTGGTTAATCCTGCACGGCAGATATATCTGCAAGGCGCGCACGCCCGAATGCTGGCGCTGCCCCGTTATCGACCTGTGCGCGTATAAGCCGAAGACCCCGGCGCCCAAGCAAAGGCCACCGTCGTCTCCGCCGATCGATCAAGTGGAGGAATAAGCAGATGGACCGCCCGATCTCCAGAACGCCCTTTTCGCTGATGCTCGCTGCTTCGCTGCTGCTCACGGCGGCGCCCGGGCTGGCGCGCAATCGCGATCAGGTTCCCGAGGCAACGCCTGCCGGCAAGCCCGAGAGCTGCATTCCGCTGCGCAATATCCGCCAATCGAATGTCCATAGCGATCAGGTGATCGATTTCGTGATGTCGAACGGGCGCGTCTATCGCAACACCTTGCCCCAATCCTGCCCCCAGCTGGGGTTTGAAGAGCGCTTCAGCTATGCGACGTCGCTCAGCCAGCTCTGTTCGGTCGACATCATCACCGTCCTTTACGCAACGCCGGCATTGTCGCGGGGCGCGAGTTGCGGGCTTGGGCAGTTCCAGCCAGTGACCCTGGTCAAGCGACCGAAGCGCTGAGCCCGTCAATGGGTCTGGCGCTCCCCAGCATGCTTTGCTAGGCGAACGCGCAGGCACCCGTAGCTCAGCTGGATAGAGCGCTGCCCTCCGAAGGCAGAGGCCACTGGTTCGAATCCAGTCGGGTGCACCAGATTGCCACCGCACTACAGCATCCAAGGTTGTCCGCGATCCGATGGCCACGATCACGAGCCAAGTATCGCGGTTCCGAGACGCGAGACCAGCTTCGAACCAATACATGACAGTGAAGTGCGGTTGCGCCTGAATCCAATGCCAGTCGACGCGGGTATATGGTCAGGTGCGGTCCGTGACGCCGGCGTAAACAGGAGCGTCGAGAGGACCATCTATCGGGCCGGTATCGGCGGTGCCGCTGTCGATTGCTGCGCCGATCCGGGGTCGGTGCCAAATTCCGCTCATGCGCAGATGCAAATAGCGCACGCCCCCTTTCTTGCCGACAACCTCGATCGAGAAGCCGATGCGGCGCCACCCTGCCTGTTCGAACGCGCCATGCGACGTCCGGTGATTCCACCAGATGAAAGCGACCGCCCTTTTGAACGGCGTCGACAGGATCGCCGGCGTGGCGTTGGAGATCAGGATCGGGGCAAATCCCCGGCCGCGCGCGGTTGCATTGGTGACGATGTTCACCAAGGCAACTTCATCGGCGCAAAGTGGCCATGTCGTTGCATTCTCATACCGCGCGGCATCGACGAAATGGGCCACGCTGAGCGGCTCTCCCGCTTGCGAAAGCGCATAGCCTCTCGCACCCTTTTGATCATAGCCGAGCGCCTTGCGAAATTGCGGATCGGCGGCAGCGGCGATGCGGCGCAATCCCGATTCATCAAGGCGCCCAAATACCGTGTCAGCTGGAATAGCCAGCGCCGTGTGCGCATCATCGGACGCATAGACCCAGTTGATCCGATAATCGTGAACGACATACCGAACGATCCGCTTGACCAACCCCAATATCTTGTGGGCGGCGCCGGTCATCGGCGCAGCATTCGGCGGAGAACGGCCTTCACGCCGTGGAGCCCTGTGATGTCGGACATTTTTTCGGTCCAACCGACGAAAGGGCGCAGGCCATTTGCCGGGGGTGGGCCCAGCAAGTCCACAAGCGCATCGGCACTGGTCGGCCAACCGGCGCGCTTTGCGGGCGAGGAGCAAGACGCCATCGGATTCACTGCGAAAGCGACCATGGGCGTTCATACCGAAAGGACGCTGCCGTCTGCTCCATCACCCGCCCAATCCTGCGAACGGCATTGGGCGCGAGGCGGGGCTGCCGCAATGGTGATGGTACGGCGATTGCTGGATCGATGTCATGGAAGCCTGCGCTTCGTAAATCCGGATTGCGGGCGATTTCCCGGCACATCGCTGCAAAGCGCGCCATTACCGCCCGATTTGGCCGGCGTCGGTCGCGCGACAGCATTTCGAAGCTGTGGCTGACGATCACGAATGCCGACTGACGGTGGCTTGCCGCATGACGAAGCGCGTCGGTCATTTCCCAACGCGACAGCGCGCAGACCTGTGCAGGCCGAATCTGGCCAGGGCGATCGATGATGCCGGAGACGGGCAGCTCAGCGACGCCGTGGCGCCACACCGGCGCGTTGTCATTTGCCGTCAGACCGATCCGGCAGGGAGCATCAAGATATCGCGCATTGAAACTGCTGTCCCACAAGATGCCCAGCGCGCAGAGCGCCGTCAGGGTATGATCATCGGCGCCGTAATTGCCCGCGCGAAAGGCGATGGGTCGCGGGACATTGGCTTGCTCGAACAGCTCGAGCGCGTGCGCCACAAGAATTGTCTGATCCGCGAGATCGAAGTCGCCGATATTGCGGCCGCGCCGATCCCCCACGATCGACGTTTTCGCCCAGGCCAGCCATTCGGTGTGGATATGAAGCTGAACCTCGTGGCCACGGCTCAAGATCGGGCCGACCATTTCGGCAAGAACGTCGGCGCCATAGACCAGCGCCGGCATCGGATCGACAAAGAACACGCCTTTGAGCCCCTGTTCCTCCATCCGGTCCATCTGCCAATCGACCCCGAAACTGCCTTCCTCGACAATGCCCAGGATCGAATTCCTGATGTTCTGCGCTGCTGACACACGTCTCTGATACAAGCCGGCCGACAGTTCGGTATCGATTGTGATCAGAACGTCCGTCATCAAACCTGTGCTTCTGCTTGTGTGCATTTGCCGATGACATGAACGCGTTAAAATCGCTGTAAGATGGCCGCTTAGGAATGCTGTTCACACGCGGCCATGCCCGCGCACGAAGCGTTGGGCCGCGCATCATTCTGGACGAGAGAGTTCTATCGATTTCGGAGTCTTGCCAGCGCGATTCCGGCGAGGTTCTGGGTGCGTTTGACATGGCGGACATGCAACGGCGCTGCAGCCATGGTCAGCGTCGCCAGCGCCAGCAGATGACCAGCGGAGCCACTGCTGCATTTCGCCGTCCCGTTCGCCTGACCAACGACGGTCAGCGAATCGCCAAGGAACAGAGGGCGCTGCAACCCCAACTCCCCGGCCACTTCCACTGCACGGATCAACGCCAGCCATTCGGCGTCCATGCTCGTTCCGGGGCCCAGATCGCGCATCACATAAGCGCGTCCCTTCACCACCACGGCGGTTTCCATGCCCGCCGGGCTGGGACGGCAACCGCCGTCGAAATAGACTTTTACGCGGGGCGGCATTGCCATTCTCCCGGCGCCACGCCCTCGATCGTCCAGTCGCCGATCCGCCAGCGCACCAGCCGCAAGGTCGGGTGGCCGACGGCAGCGGTCATGCGGCGAACCTGCCGATTGCGGCCTTCGCGGATCGTCAGCCTGATCCAGCAATCGGGGATGTTCTTGCGCACACGAATTGGCGGGTCGCGCGGCCATAATTGCGGGTCGGCGATCACCTCGGCCTCAGCGGGGCGGGTGGGGCCGTCCTTCAACACCACGCCGCTGCGCAGCGCTTCCAACGCTGGCTCGGCTATCTCGCCTTCGACCTGCACCAGATAGGTTTTGGGCATCTTGAACTTTGGATCGGCGATCCGCGCCTGCAGCCGGCCATCATCGGTCAACAGCAACAGCCCCTCGCTATCCAGATCGAGCCGCCCTGCCGGATAGACGCCGGGCATATCGATGAAATCCGACAGCGTTCGCCGCGTTGATCCTGCACTGCTGCGATCGGTGAACTGACTGAGCACATCGTACGGCTTGTTGAACAAGACCAGGGTCATTTGGCAGTGGTGCCAACGAGGCTCAGCGCCAGCGCCTCGGCGACCTTGATGCCATCGACCGCTGCCGACAGGATGCCGCCAGCATAGCCTGCCCCCTCGCCCGCCGGGAACAGGCCGGCAGTGTTGAGGCTCTGGAAATCATCGCCCCGGGTGAATCGCACCGGCGAGGATGTCCGCGTCTCGACCCCGGTCATGACGACATCTGGGTGGTCATAGCCGGCGATCTGGCGCCCGAAAACAGGGATCGCCTCGCGCATGGCCTCCACCGCATAATCGGGCAGGCATTGGGCGAGGTCAGTCGGGGTGACGCCCGGGCGGTAGGACGGGACGACGCTGCCAAGCGACTCCGACGCACGCCCCGCCAGGAAATCGCCGACGCGCTGCGCGGGCGCCTTGTAGTTCGATCCGCCGGCCACATAGGCGAGCGACTCCCAGTGTCTCTGAAAGGCAATGCCCGCCAGCGGATCGCCGGGATAATCAGTCGCCGGGTCGATCGCGACGACGAAGCCCGAATTGGCGTTACGCTCGTTGCGCGAATATTGGCTCATGCCGTTGGTGGCGACGCGCCCTTCTTCAGAGGTTGCCGCCACCACGGTGCCGCCGGGGCACATGCAGAAGCTATAGACGGTGCGACCGTTTCGGCAGTGGTGCGAGATATGATATTCGGCCGCGCCCAAAATCGGGTTGCCCGCGTCAATGCCGAAGCGAACCTTGTCGATCCATGACTGCGGATGCTCGATCCGGACGCCGATCGAAAACGGCTTGGCCTCGACATGCACGCCGGCTGCATGGAGCATCGCAAAGGTATCGCGCGCGCTGTGGCCAACCGCGAGCACGACCCGGTCGGCCTCAAGATAGTCGCCATCGTGGAGGTGCAGCCCCCGGACATGCCGCGCACCGCCTGCATCGGTTGCAATATCCAGCCCGTCGACGCGGGTGCCGAATCGGTATTCACCACCCAGACCCTCGATCGTCTCCCGCATGCTCTCGACCATCGTCACCAGCCGGAAGGTGCCGATATGCGGATGCGCCTCGGTGAGGATTTCGGGCGGCGCGCCCGCCTTGACGAACTCGGTCAACACTTTGCGGTCAAGATGACGCTGTTCCTTGATCCGGCTGTAGAGCTTGCCGTCGGAAAAAGTGCCCGCGCCGCCTTCACCGAACTGGGCATTGGATTCGGGATCGAGCACCCCGCGTCGCCACAGCCCCCAGGTATCCTTGGTGCGCTCACGCACGACTTTGCCGCGATCGAGAATGATCGGCCGGAACCCCATCTGCGCGAGGATAAGCCCGGCAAACAACCCGCACGGGCCAGCGCCGATGACGACGGGCCGCATCGCGCCAGCGGGCGCCTGCGCCACGAATTTATAGCTGGTGTTGGGCGTCGGCTGGACGCTTCGATCCTTGCGAAAGCGGGCGAGCACCGCGCCTTCGTCCTTCACATTCACATCGACCGAATAGACCAATTGGATATTGGCCTTGTCGCGCGCATCATGCGCGCGCCGTGCGACGACGTGGCGGACCAGCTCGCGCGGGGTGATCCGCAGCCGCTTGCAGATCGCTACAGGCAGCGCCTCTGGCGGGTGGTGCAGCGGCAGCGTCAGTTCGGTGAGGCGGAGCATCGCACGCGCTGTAGCCCGCAGCCGAAGCTTCGCCAATGACGCAGCTTGGCAGGCAATGCCCGCCTCGGCCACCTAGGATCCATTTCGGTCAATATGCATCGTCATTGCGAGCGCAGCGAAACAATCCATAGCGCCGGACTGGATTGCTTCGCTGCGCTCGCAATGACGGGGGCTTCAATCCAGGTGAAAACAACTCTAGGCGCGCGAAACCTTCGCGATCGCATCGAGCAGGCCGTTGACGAAGCCCGCCTCGCGCTTGTCATAGAATGCATGGGCGACATCGACATATTCGGTGATGACAGCGCCCGTCGGTACATCGGCACGAGCGAGCAGCTCATACGTCCCTGCGCGAAGGATCGCCTTCATTGGCTTATCGAGCCGGTCAAGCGTCCAGCCGCTGGCAAGCTTGCCGGCAATCGCGGCGTCGATCTCGCCCGCGCGCGCAAGCACGCCTTTCACGACATCATCGAAAAAATCGACATCGGCCTCGGCATATTGGGCATCCTCGATCTCCGCGCCGAGCCGGTGATTGTGGAATTCGTGGAGCAGGTTGGCGAGTGCTGTCTGTTCCATGTCGTGCTGATACAGCGCCTGCACAGCGGCAAGGCGCGATGCAGCGCGCGCTTTCGAACGGGGGGCAGTGCGGGTCATAATCTGGTTCCTATACCCGTTCGGGCAAGATGATGGCGATCATTCGAGCCGCAGCGCGACCGAGCGGGCATGCGCGGGCAACCCCTCCGCCCCCGCCAGCGCCACTGCCGCCGGGCCGATCGCGGCCAGCGATGCCGGATCAAGCTGGAGAAAACTCGTCCGCTTCATGAAATCGAGCACCGAGAGCCCGCTAGAAAAACGCGCACGGCGTCCGGTCGGCAGCACATGATTGGGCCCAGCGACATAATCGCCGACAGCCTCGGGGGTGTAGCGACCGAGAAAGACCGAGCCGGCATGGCGCACAAGGTCAAACAGCGCCTGCGGGTTCGCGACGGCGAGCTCGAGATGTTCTGGTGCAAGCCGATCGACGAGCGGCATCGCCTCGGCAAGCGAGCCCACCAGGATGATCGCGCCGTTCGCCTGCCAGGCAGCGCGGGCAACCTTTTCGGTGGCAAGCGTCGCGAGTTGAGCATCGACGGCAACCGCCACTCGATCAGCAAAGCCGGCATCGTCGGTCAACAGGATCGATTGGCTCGTCGGGTCATGTTCCGATTGGCTGAGCAGATCGGCGGCGATCCATTCGGGATCATTTTCGCCATCCGCCACCACGACGATCTCGCTTGGCCCCGCGACCATATCGATGCCGACCACGCCGTAAAGCTGGCGCTTGGCCTCTGCCACCCAGGCATTGCCGGGGCCGGTGATCACATCGACAGGCGCGATCCGGCTTGTGCCAAAGGCCAACGCTGCCACTGCCTGCGCGCCGCCGATCCGCCAGACTTCGTCGACGCCTGCGATATGCGCAGCGGCAAGGACAAGCGGGTTGACCTCGCCCCTGGGCGTCGGCGTGACCATCACGAGCCGGTCGACGCCTGCGACCTTGGCCGGAATGGCGTTCATCAGGACAGAGGAGGGATAGGCCGCGCGGCCGCCGGGAACGTAAACTCCCGCCGCCTCGACCGCTGACCAGCGTGCGCCCAGCCGTACGCCGGCGCTGTCGGTGGTATCCGATCCTTCGGGTCTTTGCTTGGCGTGGTAGGTGGTGATGCGCGCAGCGGCGAGATCAAGCGCGGTGCGCAGGCCCGGCTCGAGCGCTTCATAGGCGGCACGGCACGCGCTCAGATCGATCCGCCAGCCCGATTGGTCGAGATCATGGCCGTCGAACTGCCGGGTGAGCGCTGACACCGCCGCGTCGCCCTCACGCCGCACCCGCGCGATGATCGCGGCCACATCACGCGCTACATCTGCATCGGCCTCACGCCGGGCGTTGACGAGCGCTGCGAACGCCGCATCGAAATCGGGCTGGGTTGTCGAAAGACGGATCATCTCAGGCGACCGCCCGGCGAAACGCATCGACCAGCGGCACCACTTCACCGCGCGTCTTGAAGGCGGCGCGGTTGACGATCAGCCGCGACGTCACCTCGGCAATCACTTCGACCTCGACCAGCCCGTTTTCCTTCAGCGTGCGCCCCGACGACACCAGATCGACGATCCGGGGCGCGAGGCCAAGCGTCGGTGCGAGTTCCATCGCCCCGTTCAGCTTCACGCATTCGGCCTGCACGCCGCGCGCATCG
Organism: Sphingomonadales bacterium; assembly: GCA_038315875.1. Taxonomy (GTDB): domain Bacteria; phylum Pseudomonadota; class Alphaproteobacteria; order Sphingomonadales; family Sphingomonadaceae; genus Sphingomonas. The sequence goes on from JBBQAG010000011.1 coordinate 36,490, forward strand.
AAATGGCTTTTGGTGATGTGCGGGTATTTGGTGGCGATGCGGACATGGCTCCAGCCGCGCGGATCATCGGTCTCGGCCATGGCGGCGGGTTCGGCGACGGAGAGTCGGCAATGGCCGATGCCCAGATCGACCGGGGCGTAGAGCTCCGAATAGTCGAACTCCATCAGCACGTCCGATCCAACAATGCCGAGCTGCGCGGCGCCGTGCGCGACAAAGGTGGCGACATCGAAAGCGCGGACCCGGATCAGCTCTATTCCGGGCTGGTTCGTCGTAAAGCGCAGCGCGCGGCTGGACTCGTCGGCAAAGGCAGGCTCAGGCTCGATCCCGACGCGGGCAAGCAACGGCAGCGCTTCTTCCAGAATCCGCCCCTTGGGCACAGCGATGATGATCGGGGACTGGTTCATTGGCGTGGGGCTTTACGTGGGGTGTCGTTGCAGCGCAACAAGGCTTGGATCAGCAGCGGGAGTGATGGCAGATGGCGGATGAAGCGACCAATCGCGAAGCATTTGTGGTGCAGGCGCAATATTCAGGCGCGATGGATGCGCCGATCACCACCCGCGTCTGCCTGTCGCTTGGTCGTACACTCGACAGAATGACCGCAACCGGGCGGGCCGTGCTCGATTGGCCGGGCGAACCCGTTGCCGATGCGATGGTGCTGCGCCTGATCGGCGGATTTCACGCGTTGCACCGTGCGGGCGCCGATCCAGCGCTGTCGCGGATATTTCGCGGCGAGGTGACCGACGAGGCCGGGGTCGACGCGATCCTGCACCGCGTGACGCAGGATCATGATGCGACGCTGCTGCCATGGCTCGATGGGCCGCCGCAAACCAACGAGGCGGGGCGATCGGCCGGGCTGATCACCGGGCTGCTCCATCTGGCGAGCCGGTTCGGGCTGAAGATGGAAATATTGGAGATCGGCTCAAGCGCTGGCTTCAACCTGTTGATCGATCGTTACGGATTTGATCTGGGCGGCGTCGGCACGGGCCCCGATCCTGCGGAACTGCTCATCTGTCCTGAATGGCGCGGCCCGCCCCCGCCCTCGGCTGAGATCGAGATTGTCAGTACGCGCGGGGTCGACATTGCTCCTGTCGACCTGTCCGACGACGCCGCCGCCGACCGGCTTGCCGCTTATGTGTGGATCGATGCCATCGAGCGACAGCGGCGCATCGAAACCGCGATCGCGATGGTGCGTCGCCACGGCGTTTCGCTCGATTCGGGCGATGCGGCAGGTTGGGTCGAAGCGCGGCTCGCCGAACCGCAAGCCGCAGGCGTCACCCGGGTGCTGATGCACTCGGTGGTATGGCAATATCTACCCGAGGAGGGACGCGAGCGGATCAACCTGGCAATGGCGGCGGCCGGCGCCCGGGCGACGCCGGACACGCCGCTCGGCTGGGTGATGATGGAGCCCAACCGCGATCTCCACCGGCACGAGGTGCGCGTGCGCGGTTGGCCGAGCGCTACGCCGATGGAACTCGTCGCGTTGACGCACGCCCATGGCGCCTGGGTGGAGGGCCTGGCACCGCCCTATGCAAGGCTTGATTATGTCATGCGCGGCGGTGGCTCGGATCAACGATAAGCGGGCTTATCGAACCAATCGTCGACCAGCGGCCATGCCTCGCTCACCCGATCGGTAAACACGGCGTCGCGCTTTTCCAGGAAGGATGTAACGCCCTCCTTTGCATCGTCGCTCGCGCCGCGCAGCCAGACGCCGCGACTGTCGATCCGGTGGGCGTCCATCGGATGCTGGGCGCCGAGCATCGTCCACAGCATCCGTCGGGTGAGCGCAACCGAAACCGGCGCGCTATGGCCCGTCAATTCATGCGCCAGCGCGCGCGCGGCGGGCAGCAGATCGCCCGCTGCATGAACGCTGCGCACGAGCCCGCCTGTCAGCGCCTCTTGCGCGCCGAACACGCGCCCCGAATAGCACCAGTCGAGCGCCTGACCGATGCCGACAAGACGCGGCAGGAACCAGCTCGACGTCGCCTCTGGCACGATCCCGCGCTGCGCAAAGACAAAGCCAAAACGCGCGGTGTCGCTCGCCAGCCGGAAATCCATCGGCAACTGCATCGTCGCACCAATCCCGACCGCAGGGCCGTTGATCGCGCCGATCACCGGCTTCAGCGATGCAAAGATGCGCAGCGTCAACCGCCCGCCGCTATCGCGAACGCCTTCATGGCTCCAGTCGACCGAGCCGTCGACGCGGATCGGCGAACCGCCAGCGCCGGCGCCGCGCCTGGCATAATCGAAGGTGGCATCGCCTGCCGACAAATCGGCACCCGCGCAGAATCCGCGGCCTGCCCCGGTCACGATCACCGCCCGCACATCATCATCGGCATCGGTCGCGTCGAACGCAGCGATCAGATCGGCCATCATCTGCCCGGTAAAGGCGTTGAGCTTTTCGGGCCGGTTGAGGGTGATCGTCGCGATCCCCTCATCGACTGCCACCATGATCGTCTCGAACGCCGGCATCACGCCGGGCATTTGGCGCCACTCTCCACCCATGCCTTGGTCAGCGCGCCGAACTGGGCCTGCGTGCCGGGGGCGGGCGTACGGCCCTTGCCGGGGTTCCAGCCCCAGCCGACCAGCTTGTCGCTGCCGTTATGTTCGATCAGCGCGGCCAGTGTCTTGCCGCCGTTACGTGCGGGATCCTTGATCTGCGCGCAGATCTGGGCAAGCGACTTGCCCTCCCATGCCATCGCCAGCGGGGCCAGATGCCACAAGGGGGCACCTGGGATGCTGCCTTCCCCGTTGACGAACGCGACATTGCGGTCCGAATGGCACGTCGCGCATTCGAGGCCGGGTGCGCCTTTATCATCGGGTCCGCGCACGACCGGCGGCATGTGCGCCGCCATCGCATCGCCCTGCAGCGGGCGATCGGTGCGTGGATGACAGTTCACGCAGCGCGGGCTCTGGATGACCTTGCCCATCTCGGTAAAGATTGCGGCCGAACGCGCGGACTGATCACCGATCGAAGCAAATGCCGATGGGTCTTTCAATCCAGTCTCGGGCCGGGCCAGCACCGCAATCGGCAGCGCACAGGCAGCGAGCGCCATGGCGGCAAAACCATAGGTCATCCGCATCATGCGTTCTCCTGATGCGCAAAGGGCAGCCGGCGGACCGATTTTCCCGTCAGCTTGCGCCAGGCATTGGCGGTGGCGGGCGCGATACAGGGCAGACCGGGCTCACCCACGCCAGTCGGGTTTTCGCCCGATTTGATGATGCTCACCTCCACGGCGGGCATCTCTCCCATCCGCAAGCTGCGATAGCTGTCGAAATTGCCCTGCGCGATCCGCCCGCCTTCGCCGAGCACGATCTCGGCATAGAGTGCGTGGCCAAGACCATAGCCAATCCCGCCTTCCATCTGCGCGCGGATGACATTGGGGTTGATCGCGATCCCGCAATCGACCGCGCACCAAACTTTGTGGACCTTGGGCAAGCCGTCTGCGCCCTTCGACACTTCGGCCACCTGCGCGACATAGCTGTTGAAGCTCTTGTGCACCGCAATGCCCAATGCCCGATCATCCGCCACGCTCTTGCCCCAGCCAGCCATTTCCGCGACGCGGGCGAGCACCGCCTTGGCGCGCGCCTCTTTCAACAGCGCCATCCGCCCTTCGACAAGATCCTGCCCGCCCAGCTGGAGCAGCTCGTCGATAAAGGTTTCGGTCGCATAAGCGGTATGGGTGTGGCCAACCGATCGCCACCACAAGGTCGGCACGCCATTTTCCATCCGCACGCTCGCCAACCGCGCATTGGGAAACGCATAATCGTCGGTGCCAGCGCCTTCATACATGTTGGTGTCGACGCCTGTCGGTGCGGCAAGTTTTTCCATCGGTGTGCCGATGACGAAGGACTGGACCGCGATCGTCTGATCCCAGGCGACGATCTTGCCGCTCGCATCCAGGCCGCCCTTCAGCGCATGAACCGCCAAGGGTCGATAACGCCCGCCGCGAATGTCGTTCTCGCGCGTCCACACATGCTTGACCGTGCCGGGCCCGTGGCCCTTGGCGACCCAGCCCGCTTCCACGGCAAAGCCGGCATCGGGTTGCGCACGCCGGCCGAAGCTGCCGCCGGCGAATTGCTCATGAAGCGTCATATTCTCGAACGGGATGCCGAGCACTTGCGCGATCGCACCCGTTTCGCCGACCTGAAACTGGCTGCCCATCCACAGATCGCATTTGTCACCCTTGACCTCGATCACGGCATCGAGCGGTTCCATCGGTGCATGCGCGAGGAACGGGAATTGGTACGTCGCCTCGATCGTCTTGGCCGCGCCCTTCATTCCTGCGGCGACATCGCCGGTTTTCTTCGAAACCGTGCCCGGGCCCTTGGCGGCTTCGGCATAGGTGCGGAGCATCTGATCGCTCGAACGGGTCTCGGCCTTGGTATATTCCCATGTCACGTTGAGCGCGTTGCGGCCCTTCATCGCGGCAAAGCTGTCCTTTGCATAGACAACGATCCCCTGCGGGATTGCACGAACCGCCACCACGCCTGGGACTTTAAGCGCCGCTGCCTCATCAAGCACATCGACCGTCGCGCCAAAGGCGGGCGGATGGAGGATGACGCTGTGGACCATGCCGGGGCGCACGATATCCATCGTGAACATCGCGGCGCCCGTTGATTTGGCGATCGTATCCACCTTGGGCAGATCGGTGCCGATCAGCGTGAATTGATCGGGTGTCTTGAGCACTGGCTTGGTTGGCACCGGCATTGCCGCTGCCTCCATCGCCAACTCGCCAAAGCTCGCCTTGTGGCCGGCATGGCTGACGACACCCCGCGATACCTTGATGTCAGCCACCGGAACGCCCCAGCGCTTGGCAGCGGCCTGGACCAGCATCGCCCGCGCCGAAGCGCCCGCGATGCGCATCTGCATCCAGCTGTTGGCCATCGCGGTCGATCCGCCAGTGCCCATCGTGCCGAAATAGAGGTTCTTGTAGAGCGGATCATTGGCGGGGGAGAATTCGATTCGCATCTGGCCCCAATCGGCATCGAGCTCATCGGCGATGATCGTCGTCAGTCCAGTCGACGGACCTTGCCCGAATTCGACATGCTTGATGATCACGGTCACGCTGTTGTCGGGCGCGATGCGGACAAAGGCGTTGGGCTGAAAGGGTTTGGCGGGAACGGCGGCTGCCGCCTTGCCCATCGTCAGCGACAGGCCAAGGACAAGCCCCGAGCTGCCCAGAAACTCGCGGCGATTGGTGGGAAGAGCGGTCATGCTTTTGCCCCCACGGCCTTTGCCGCATCCTTGATCGCCTGGCGAACGCGGACATAAGTCGCGCAGCGGCAGATGTTGCCCGCCATCGCATGATCGATGTCCTCGTCGCTGGGCGTCGGCTTGGCGGCAAGCAGCCCGATCGCCGACATCACCTGACCCGATTGGCAAAAGCCGCATTGCGGCACGTCGATCGCGATCCACGCGGCCTTCACCGCCTGTGCAACCTTGCCCTTCACGCCTTCAATCGTCGTCACGCTGCGGCCAGCGATGCTGCCAACCGGCGTCACGCAGGATCGGCGGTTCTTGCCGTCGAGATGGACGGTACAGGCGCCGCACTGGGCAATGCCGCAACCATATTTGGTGCCCGTTTGATGGAGATGATCGCGCAGCACCCACAGGAGCGGCGTTTCCGGATCGCCATCGAAGCGCGTCTTCGCCCCGTTCAGCAGGAATTCGGTCGCCATCTTGCTCTCCCTGTCGCCCTGCCCACCCCTATAGCTATCCAGGCGACCCGATCCAATGGCGATTGGCAGATTTCAACGACGTAACCGGATTTTAGGTACCGCAAGGCTAGCGTCGCGCCTGCAACCTTGTGAGCCGTCGAACCGATGACCGAATATCCCCTGATCGCGCCCCGGCCGCCGCGTCTGAGCGACCAAGCCGATGCGCTGCGCCGGATCGAGCAATCGGGTATTTTCAGCAACAATGGCCCAGAGGTCCGTGCGTTCGAGCACGACGTGACCGCACGCCTGTTCGACGGGCATGGCGCCAGCCTGGCGGTCGCCAATGCCACGTTGGGTTTGATGATTGCGATCCGCCATGCAGCGGGCCGCCGCCATGCGCCGGGCGCGCTCGCGCTGATGCCCGCGCTGACCTTTGCAGCCACCGCGCAGGCAGCGATCTGGGCAGGGCTGACGCCGCTGATCTGCGATGTCGATCCCGGCGACTGGGCTGCCTGCGCTGCGGCTGAAGAGAGCCTGATCGCGCGCTACGGCGAACGGATCGCAGTGGCGGTGCCTTATGCGACCTTCGGCAACGCCATCGACCTTGATCGCTACGCGCAGATGGAGCGCGATCACGGCATCGGCATTGTCATCGACGCTGCCGCCTCGCTCGGCACGATCGACGATCGCGGTATTGGCTTTGCTGCCGATTTCCCGTTCGCGACGGTGTTTTCGATGCACGCGACCAAGACCTTCGCGGTCGCTGAAGGCGGCCTGATCCACAGCAGCGATCCGGCGCTGATTGCCACCCTGCGCGCCATGACCAATTTCGGCTTCGAATCGGGCCGGAGCGCCACCTT
>JBBQAG010000086.1:0-10420 GCA_038315875.1 Sphingomonadales bacterium
CCATCGACGACATAGCGATTGGCATCGACCAGGAAGGCGCCGTTGCGGGTGAAGTTGACAGCAGGCGCATCGAGCTGCGGCTTCACTGCGAAGAAGCCGTCGCCCGAAATCGCGAGATCGAGCGATGATTGCGACTGGACCAGATTGCCCTGGGTGAATTGCTGGCGGTTGGCCTTGACGACCGTGCCCGAGCCGATCTGGGCGGTCGGGTTGAGCGAGACGCTCGACGCGATGACGTCGGCGAATTCGCTGCGGCTCTTCTTGAAGCCGTTGGTCGAGACGTTGGCCAGATTGTGCGAGATGACCGAGAGATCGGTCTGCGCCGCCTGAAGGCCGGTGAGCGATGTGTAGAAGGACATTTTACGATCTCCGTGACGAAATTGGGGGGCGTTGATTCAATGAGAGGGGTCAGCTTGCTTCGCGGACCTGATCGATCGGCACCTGGCCGATGCCGGGCAGCGTCAGCACCGGGCTGCCGCTCTTGGGAAGCGAGACCGAGCTGACCGGCGCCCAGACGAGCGTCGTGCTGTTCACCGCCGCGCCGGCGTTGCTGGCAGTTGCGATGATCTTGAAAGGGCCGTTGCCAGCAGCGTCGCCGTTGTCGGTGGTGCCGTCCCACTGGAACTTCGTCGTGCCCTTGCTCTGGCTGCCCAGCGATAGCGACTTGACGATCGCGCCGCTCGGCGACTGGATGGAGACACGGACGTCGCTTGCGTCACTTGCTAGTTCGATCGCGCCGTCAAGGCCGCCGTTGCTGCGCGGGTAGGCGGTATTGCCGGCGGTCAGAACGCTGCGACCGGCATAAGCAAGCGCATCGTTCGGGCTGGTCGCGCCGAGCTTGTCCTGGATCGCCTTTAACGTGGTGTTGATATCGCTGATCCCGGCAACGCTTGAAAACTGGGCGAGCTGGGTCAATTGCTGCGTTGCATCGACTGGGGCCGTTGGATCCTGATTCTTCAGCTGCGCAGTAAGGAGCTTCAGGAAATCATTCTGGGTCAGCGTGTCCGCCTTGGCGGCGGTCGAAACGCTTGGGCCCGCATTGGTGCGGCCGATGCCCAGATTGCTCAACGTGGTATCGAAACTACTCGCCATGATCAGCGTCCCAGCTTGAGGGTGTCGATGATCAGCGACTTGGCGGTCTGCATCACTTCGACATTGTTTTGAAAGGAGCGCGCGGTTTCCATCATGTCGACCAACTCGCGCGTTTCATCGACTGCGGCTTCAAAGACGTTGCCATCCTTGTCGGCGAGCGGATTAGAAGGATCATAGCGGCTGGTAGGCTGGTTGCCGGCCTGGACAACGCTTTCGACATTGACGGTCGACATGCCCGATGCCTGATCGAACTGGGTCCGGAACACCGGCTTCATCGTCTTGTACGCGGCCTCGGCCGAGCTTGAGACAACGCCGGCATTGGCAAGGTTCGATGCGGTCGTGTTGAGGCGCACCAGCTGCGCGGACATCGCGCGCCCGGCCACCTGGAAAATCGTGAGTGGTTGATCGGCCATGGTTATTCGCCCCTCAGCGCGCGCGTGATCTGGCCGATGCGCCCGTTCAGGAACGACAGGGTCGTCTGATAGGCGACGGCGTTTTCAGCAAAGGCAGTCTGCTCGGTCGCGAGTTCGACGGTGTTGCCGTCGAGCGAGGATTGTACGGGCACGCGGTATTTGGTCGCGCCATCGATACTGTCGCTGGTCAAGCCCTGCGGGCTCTTTGCGGACGCCATCGCTGCATTGAAATCAATGTCGCGCGCTTTGAAACCCGGCGTGGAGGCATTGGCGATGTTCGACGCAAGCAAGCCCAGGCGCCGCGAACGCAGTTCGAGCGCTGCTCCATGAACCCCGAAAAGAATATCGTCTGCCACCGTGGCGGTCTCCACACAAAATCCTGCGCGAGCACCCAAGCAACAGCCGTGCCAATTTCCCTGTTGCGCTATGATTTCGAGGTAGATCAGTTCTATCGCGGTTTGAACGGCAGTTTCTTGCCGGGTTGCGGCAAGCGGGTGCCCTGATCATCTGCCGCTGCTGCCAGTGCCATGCCGCACCGGGGGCGCCGCAGGTTTGGCCCGACCCTTGCTACGCGGGGAGGCATGATGTCATCCGATCTTGCCGGCACGCTCGGCGCCTTTCTCGATCCGGCAGCGCTGGGCCTCGTTGCCGGCGGGACGCTGCTTGCGACCATGCTGCGTACCGATTTCCGTGATCTTGGCCGGGCCGCGTCGGCATTGAGGCTGCTTGGCCGGCGGCGCTTCGATGCCGGGCCGCTGCTGGTGCAGATCGGCGCATTCGGGCGGATCGCACAGCGCCACGGCGTCAATGCACTCGACCGATCGGTGATCGCGGATGCCGATGTGGCGGCTGCCATCGCCAATATCGTCGATGGCGCCGACCCAGAGGCGGTTCGCGCCAGCTTCGATCATTGCCGACGGACCCGCATCGAACGCGATGTGGCGGCAGCCGATGTGTGGGCCAACGCCGCCGAAACCGCGCCCGCGATCGGGATGATCGGCACGCTGATCGGGCTGGTGAAGATGTTTCTGGTGATGAACGATCCGGCAGCGATCGGCGGCGCGATGGCGATCGCCTTGCTCTCGACGCTATACGGCGCCGTGATCGCCAGCCTGATCGCGATGCCGGTTGCCGCACGGTTGCGGCGGATCGCCCGCGAGGAAGCGTTCGAACGTGCGCGGTTGAGCGCGCCGCTGGTCGCCCTTGCCGAGCGCGAGGCACCGCGACGCCGAGACTGGGCAGCGGCATGACCGACGACCTCTTCTCCGAGCAATTCTTTCCCGAGCAGCGGCCATCGCGGCCGATCTGGCTGGTGACGCTTGCCGATCTGGCGCTGTTGCTGGTCGGTTTTTTCGTGCTGGTGCAGGCCAACCAGAAGCGCGATTTTCAGGCGCTTGCGGCCGGCCTGCGTGAAGGCTTCGGCGTTCATTCAATGGCTGGAGCGCATGCGCTGCCAAAGCCTGTGCCTGCCATCGCTGTTGCCGAGCCAATGCCCGTGGGAGTGACCTCCATGGCCGATTTCGCTACCGGATCGAGCGTCTTGCCGCAGTCACCCGCCGCGTTGATCGCCTGGGTGCGCGAGGAAGCCGCCGATCCAAGGCTGGTGCTGAAAGTAATCGGCGGCGTCGACGGGTCGGCGGGCGATGTCGAGCCCGTCACTGGCAGCGGCAGCCTGCTTGCGGCAGATCGGGCGCGCGCCGTCGCGGTCGCGCTCGCCAGCGCGCATGTCATTCGCGCCGACCGGATGATCATTGCCACCGAGGCAAGTCCTGGATCACGGCGCGCCGTGACGCTCACCATTGCCTTTGCCGGGGAACGGCCATGATTTGCCGCCCGGCAACCCGGGCTTGCCGCCCCATTTGCTTTTTTCAGGAGAGTTGAGATGCGTCGCTTGCTTTATTGTGCCGTGTTGATTGCAACGCCCGCCGCTGCTCAGCCGAGCTTCCAGGATGTCGCGCTGATCGATCGCGCCGTCACCGCCTTCACGGGCAAGGCGATTGGCGTCGAGGGCGGCGCACGGACCGGCGTCGACACCCGGCTGAAGCTGGCCGCGTGCCCGATGGTGTCGCTTTCCTGGCGGACCGATGCGCATGATTCGGTTGTGGTGACGTGCCAGGCGCCCGAATGGCACGTCTATGTGCCGATGATGATGGCCCCCGCTGCTGCCATCGCTGCAACCGCGACGGTGGCTGCGGCCAAGCCGGAGATCGTGATCAAGCGCGGCGACCCAGTGACGGTGGAAGCCGGCGCGCCGGGCTTTTCGATCACGCGCGAAGGCGTGGCGATGAGCGAGGCCCCGGTGGGCGGTCGCTTCCTTGTCAATGTCGATGGCACGCGCAAGCCGATCCAGGCAATCGCGCTTGAAACCGGGCGCGCGACACTCCCTGGTTACACACAATAATTTTTTCTAAAGGGCTGCCGCAATCGGTCGTTCTATTCTTGTGAGCATGAACACGAGGATGGAGACATGGTGGATCCGATCGGTGCAAAACCGGTAGCAGCGGAGCGGCAGGCGCCTTCCGTCCAGGCCGCCGCGCCCCTACAGGCCGCGCCCAGCGCCACCGCGCATCATCAGGAAACCGCGATCGCGCGGGGGTTTAGCAGCGTCGTCACCGATCTCGCATCGTCGCCGCCGGTCGATAGCGACCGGGTCAGTCGCATCCGCCAGGCGATTGCCAACCGTAGCTATCCAATCGTTCCCGAAACCATCGCCGATCGGCTGATCGCGCTCAAGCTGAACTGGAATCCCCATGACCAAGCGTGATGCGCTCGTCCGGGTGATCGAGGCCCTGCATGCTGAAATCGCGGCGCTGAAGGCCAACGACGTTGCCGGATTGGAACGGGCAACGCGCGCCAAGCTGCTCCATATCGACGCAGTCGCCGCCGATCATGATGAGGCACCAGTCGCGGCGGATCTTCGCTCGCTTGCGGAAGAAGCGCACCGGCTGAATGAAACCTGCCGCATTTACGTCAATCTGATGAGCGCCAATGTGCGCCGCCGATTGCAACAGCTCTCCGGTGACAGTGGTGGCTATCGTCCCGGCATGCCCGCTTATGCCTGTGCCTGATCGCGCGACGGCGCACAGCCGCTGAGCTTTGCCAATCTGGCACGATCCTTGCTGAAATGCCCTTGTCAACAGGGGTAAGGAAAGCATGGGGGCGATCAGCATTAATCCGGTCACCCATCGTTCGGGCAATGTTCAGTCGGCGATCGCGCTGGCATCGGCCAAGACGGGGATCGATTTCAATTATCTGCTTGGCCAGGCGCAGGTAGAAAGCGGGCTGAACGCCAATGCAAAGGCGGGCACGTCGAGCGCTTCGGGCCTGTATCAGTTCATCGATCAGAGCTGGCTCTCGGTCGTCAAGAAGCACGGCGCCGAACATGGGCTGGGCTGGGCGGCGGACAGCATCCAGACGGGCGCCAATGGCCGCCTGAACGTCAGCGATCCCGGAACCCGCCAGGCGATCCTCAATCTGCGCAGCGATCCTGAAACCGCCTCGCTGATGGCGGCAGAATCCGCTGCCGACAACAAGGCTTCGATCGAGGCGACGCTGGGGCGGACCGCCACGGGCACCGATCTCTACATGGCGCATTTTCTGGGGCTCGGGGGCGCGCGCAATTTCCTCAAGACGCTCGAGGGCAATCCCGATCGCACCGGCGCGGGGCTGTTTCCCGCCGCCGCCGCCGCCAACCGCAATGTCTTCTACGATCAAGCCGGACAGCCGCGGACGCTTTCCCAAATTTACGAGCGCTTCGCAGCCAAGCTCGATCGCGGTGCCGCTGTCGGCGGCGCCACCGGGCTCGCCTCGACGACGCTCGCCGCGGTGGAATCCGAGATCATCCCCGGCAATGGCGAAAGCAGCAGCGTGGCGACACGGTGGGGGCAAGCGACGCTCGATCAGCTCAATACGACGATCAATCGCGCTGAATCGATCCTGCGCCCGACGCCGGACAATGCCCGGCTCGCTTATCTGATGCTTGCAAGATTGGGCGGCTAAGCGATGGCCAGTATCGCCGTTACCCGTCGCGATCTCGGATCGCTCGTTCGCACCGGGGCGCTGCCCGTCGCCATCCTGCTGCTCGTGCTGCTGATGGTCGTGCCGATCCCGGCGGCGATGCTCGACATCTTCTTCATCATGAACATCACGATCAGCCTTGCTGTGCTGATGGTCGCGCTCAATGCGCAAAAGCCGCTCGATTTCTCGGCCTTTCCCAGCGTGCTGTTGTTCGCGACGCTGTTTCGCCTGTCGCTCAATGTTGCCTCGACCCGCGTCGTGCTCGTCCACGGACACGAGGGCGAGGCGGCAGCGGGCCATGTCATCGAGGCGTTCGGGACGTTCCTGATTGGCGGCGATTATGTCGTCGGCCTGTTCGTCTTTGCGATCCTCGTCATCATCAACATGATCGTCGTCACCAAGGGCGCTGGCCGTGTTTCCGAAGTTTCGGCGCGCTTCACGCTTGATGCCTTGCCCGGCAAGCAGATGGCGATCGACGCCGATCTCAACGCCGGCCTGCTGACACCAGACGAGGCCCGCGCGCGCCGCGTCGAAGTATCGACCGAGGCAGATTTCTACGGATCGATGGATGGTTCGTCGAAATTCGTGAAGGGCGATGCGATTGCCGGGCTGCTGATCCTTGCCGCCAACATCATCGGCGGGCTGATCCTTGGCCCTGTCAGCCACGGCCTGACGATTGGCGAAGCGGCGCATAATTATGTGCTGCTCGCGATTGGCGACGCGCTCGTCGCCCAGATTCCCTCGTTGATGCTGTCGATCGCCGCCGCGACAATCGTGACGCGCGTTACCTCGACGCATGATCTTGCCGGCCAGATCGGCAGCCAGTTCGGATCGGCAAAGACCTGGACCCCGGTCGCGGCGATCCTCGCGCTGCTTGGCGTGATGCCGGGGATGCCGCATCTGGTGATCCTGCCCGCCGCTGCGGCCGCAGGCTATGCCGCATGGCGCTTGCGCCTCGCCGCCCGGCGACCCGTGGTCGCAGAAATCGTGCCTGCCGAACCCGCCGATCTGGCCAGGATCGGCTGGGACGAAGTGGCCGATTCGATCCAGGTCAATCTCGATATCGGCTATGGTCTCGTGCCGCTTGTCGATGAACGCCGCGGCAGCCCGCTGATGGGACGCATCACCGGTGTCAGGCGGCAATTGTCGAAGGAGCTCGGCTTCGTCGTGCCGCAGGTGCGCGTGCGCGATGACATCAATCTGGCGCCCTATACCTACCGCATCATCGTTGGCGGCGTCGTTGTCGGCGAAGACGTCGTCTCGCCCGATGAAATGCTCGCGCTCGATACCGGGCAAGCCGTTGGCGGTCTTGTCGGCAAGGGGGCGAAAGACCCGACCTTCGGGCTCGACGCCACCTGGATCGCGCCTGCCGATGCCGATGCGGCAACCGGCGCTGGGTATCTCGTCGTCGATCCGGGCACGGTGATGGCGACTCATCTCAATCATCTGCTCGGCGTCAATTCGGCCGATTTGCTTGGCCAGGACGAGGTGCAGAACCTGCTCGATCAGCTGAAGGAGCGCGCCGCCAATCTGGTTGCCGCGCTCAGCCCGACGCCGGTGCCGCTGACGACGCTGACGCAGGTCCTGCGCGGGCTGCTCGCCGAGGGAATTTCGCTCAAGGAATTCCGCCGGATTGCTGCAGCGATTGCGGTCGCTGCGCAAAAGACGCTCGACGCAGAGGAAATCATCGAGGCGATCCGCCCCGAACTCGGCGCGCTGATCATCCAGAAACTGTGCGGCGTGCGCGAGCCGCTGCGGGTCATGACGCTGGAGGGACAGCTCGAAGGGCTGCTCGGCCAGGCGATCCGATCCGATCCGTCGCGCCGGCACACGATCGAGCCCGATCTCGGCCGCCGCATTGTCGAGGCGCTGCAGCGCGCCGCCCAACCGCTGATCGCCGAGGCCAAGCCCTTTGCGCTCGTCGTCCAACCCGCGATCCGCCTGGCGATCCGCAAACTGGTGCGCACCTGTATGCCCGACACTCCGGTAATGAGTTTCTTCGAAGTGCCCGAGGATAAATCGGTCGAAGTCGTCGCGGTGATCGGCGCCCCCGGGGCGATCCCGGCATGACCGCACAACCCCATAACGAGGCGTTCAAAGCGGCGCTGCCGCTGGTTTATGATCGCCGCGGCCATCAGCCCGGTACGCTCGAGGCGATGGCTAAAAAACATCTGCCGCTCGTGCGCCGGGTGGCATGGCACATCCACGGCAATATGAGCAGCGCTGTCGACATCGAGGATCTGGTTCAGATCGGCCTTGTCGCGCTGATCGAATCGGTGAGCGGCTTTGAAGATCGCGGCGCCGTTACGTTCGAGCAATATCTGATGACGCGGGTGCGCGGATCGATGATCGATGAACTCCGTCGCCAGGCAACGCTCACGCGTGGTGCGATGCGGCGTCGGCGGGCCTACCACGACACGGTGACAGCGCTGACCAACGAAACCGGCAACCGGCCCGACGAAAACGCCGTCGCTGCAAGGCTCGGCGTGACCCCCGAAAAGCTCCGGATCGACTATGCCGCCGCTGAGCCGGTGCGGTTCGAGCCAATCGACGATGTCTATTCCGACGATCTTCCCTGGTTCGCAAGCGACGAACCCGACGCGTTCGAGCAGCTTGCCGATGCCGATCTGCGCGCGGCGCTGATCGGCGCGATCTCGGCCTTGCCTGAGCGCGAGGCGCAGGTGATCCAGCTTTATTATGTCGAGGAGCTCAACCTCGAGGAGATCGGCCAGGTGCTCGGCGTTGGCCCCGCGCGGATTTGCCAGATCAAGGCAGCAGCCCACGCCAAGCTGAAAAAGGCGCTTGCCCGCCAGCAGCACTGATGCCCCTGGGCTTGGTTACCAGCTGCCACCATTGATGCAGATCAGCGCCACGGAATAAGGGCTCGCCACTGGTGACAGCATTTCGATATTGTCGCCGCGCACGCGGAGCCAACCGGGAAGGGTCGTGCTCGTCAATGGATGCGCCTGGCCAGTTTCAAGAATGCCGTGATTGATCAGGTCGGCGCCGAGCCGCGCTGAATAAATGTAGGATTTTTGGGATTGGGCATCGCCCGCCATGCCCGGCACCGGGCACACCACCGTCCATGTGCGCGCTGGCAGCGTGCCGCTGTGGCGCAACGGCGCGGTTATCTGCCCCATCCGCACAGCGCCGCCATCGAACGGCACGACCATGTTGGGGCCGATTTGAAGATCCCGGCGCGTGAGTGAATCGGGCATCAACCGCGCCGCCGAGATGGTATTGCGATTGATCTTCACGCAACCGCGCTCGTTGAATGCCATGCCGAAATAGGTGACGTGATCGGCAGCCTTTGCCGCGAACATATCGCCGGCAAGCTCGACATAGGAGGTGTCGTTGAGCACGCGATTGCGCAAATTCTGCTCGCCATAGATATTGCGGATCAGCAGGTTGCCGACCTGGCTCAGATGCAGCCCGCCATCGATTGCGGTATCGCTGCCCGAATATTCGATGATGATGGTGCCAACTTCGCTCCAGCCAATCCCCTCCATGTTCAACGCGCGCCTGCCCCCCGAAAGATAGGCGTGGCCAATCTCGATTCCCGTGCCGGCATGGCCTTCCTGGTCCTTCTCGAACGAGACGATCCAGGTGCAGCTATACCCGTCGATGCGTCCCAGTTTCACATTGACGGGCGAATAAGCGAGAAACCCCGCTCGGCTGAACCCTTCGACCCGAAGGCGATCGAGCTCGAAATAGGCCTGACCCTTCGTGGGCGATCCCAATTCGATGCCAATCGTCGCGGAGCCGTCATTCATATCGCCAAGCGAGGCGATATCGAGCGCGCCCGACATCGAAACCAGCTGCTTCTGGATTGAAAGACCGGTCGCGCCGCGATGATTTGGAACACGCAACCGCGATCCTGGATCGAAATGGAGATGGCGCAAATTGGAGCCAGGACCGATCGCAATGTTGCTCAACTTGATCGTGCCGCTTGGGAAACGCAGCGATGGCACACCGGAGGAGACGGCGCGCATGACGCTTTCCGACTGATCATCCACCGCATCAAGCCTGACCCCGAAATCGGTTACGCTCGCCATCTGTTCTCGGTGGAAACGTTCAAACGACGGCACCGCTCCGGTCGGGCGTTGGCCCGCTGCTTGGGATAGATCGACGTTCGGACCGCTGGGCGTGGGGGCGGGCGTTGGGGCGGGGGTGGGCGCGGGCGAAAAGATCATGTCGGCTGCTCGCTTCATTTACCAAGATGATTTGTGGTGACTGTCGCCAACGCCGTGTCAACCGCCATTGGTGTGTGGGCGATAGTCCGCAGTAATGATGGTCGCGGCATCCCGCGGCATCCCGCGGCGTCATCGCGGTTGAGTCGACCGCGATGGCATAAGCTCGGATCGCGGATCAGCACGGCCGAATGGATCGCATCGCCAAGGCCGCACAAGCGAAAAGCCCCGATGGCCGTGATGGCCACCGGGGCAGTTCGCCGTCCTTCGTCTTAGGAGGGCCGGGCGGCTCCGACACCCTTGGGGGGGCGGCGCCGGAGCCGTGCTCCTTATTAACGCAGGAGCTGTAGCACGCCCTGAGCCGACTGGTTCGCCTGGGCGATCAGCGCGGTGGAAGCCTGGGCCAGTACCTGAGCGCGGGCGAGGTTGGTCGTTTCGGTCGAGAAATCGACGTCTTCGATGCGGCTACGCGCGTCGATCAGGTTGGTAACAGTGTTGGTCGAATTGTTGATGACTGAGGCCAGTCGGCTCTGGCCTGCACCAAGGGTTGCACGCTGCGTATTGACTGCAGCAAGCGCCGTGTCCAGCGTACCAAGGGCGGTAGTTGCAGCGGCAGCGGTCGAAACAGATGCCGAGATCGCGGCCCCCAGCGGGACGTTGCCAACGTCCAAAGCAACTGTGTCGGCTGCGGCAGCGCCGGTCTGAATA
>JBBQAG010000135.1:0-5044 GCA_038315875.1 Sphingomonadales bacterium
TCGCGTAGACGGCGATAGACATTCTCGACGCCGACGACGGCATCATCGACCAACTCACCGATTGCGATGGCGAGGCCCCCGAGCGTCATGGTGTTGATCGACAGGCCAAGGACTTCGAAGGTAACTGCGGTGATGAGCACCGACACGGGTAATGCAACCAGCGAGATCAGCGTCGTGCGGACGTTGAGCAAAAACGCGAACAGCACGATCGCAACCATGATCGCCGCCTCGATCAATGCGCGATTGAGCGTGCCGATCGAAGCCTCGATGAAATCGGCCTGGCGAAACTGGACACGATCGGCGCGCAGCCCCGCAGGGAGGGTCGCAGTAATTTCTTTCAGCGCCTTCTCGACCTCGGCGGTAACCGCGATCGTATCGGCGGCTGGCTGTTTCTGGATCGCGATCACGACCGCTGGCTTGCCATCATACCCGGCATCGCCGCGGCGGAACGCGGCAGCGAAATCGACCTTGGCCACTTGCGACAGCCGAATCGGGCCATTGGCATCGTTGCCGATCACGAGTTGCTGGAGGTCCTCGATTCGGGTGGTGCGGGCGACACCCCGGATCAGGAACTCGCGCTCGAACTGATCGACAAACCCGCCGCCGGTATTCGTTCCGAAGGCGCGCAACGCCTCCTCAACGCTGTTCAGCTTCACGGCGACCGCGTTCATTGCCGCCAGATCTGGCGAGACGCGGTATTGGCGAACCTCGCCGCCGACCGGAATGACCTGCGCGACGCCGGGGATCGCCAGCAATCTTGGCCGCAGCTGAAAATCGGCGATCTCGCGCGCCTGCATCGGGCTGGCGCGGCCATAGGGGATCGCGACAAGCATGATCTCCCCCATGATCGACGTTACCGGCCCCATTTGCGGCACGGTGGTGGCGGGGATCTGTTCGCGGACCAGCGTCAGTCGCTCGGCAATTTGCTGGCGCGCCCGGTACACGTCTTCGTTCCAGTCGAACTCGACATAGACGATCGACAGTCCGATGCCCGAAACCGATCGGACACGGTCAACCCCCGGCACACCGCTCATCGCGGTTTCGATCGGCCGGGTTACGAGCGTTTCGACCTCTTCGGGTGCCAGTCCGGGCGCTTCGGTCAAGATGGTGACGACCGGGCGATTGAGATTGGGCAGCACATCGACCGGCAAGCGCCGCGCCGAATAGGCCCCGAGCAGCACCAAAGTCGCCGAAAGGAACAGCACCAGCACGCGGTTGCGGAGCGAAAAGGCGACGAGCCGGTCGAACATCGCCTAGCGCACCTGCCCCAGCAATTCGGCGCCCGATGTGACCACGCGGTCGCCCGGCTTGACGTTTGACAGCAATGCCACCCGATCAGCATCGACCGGCGATGTCCTGACGCTGCGCTGTTCGAAGGTTTCGGCATGCGTCTTCACGAATACCGATGGCAGCCCGTTTGACGTCGTGATCACCGCGTTGCGGGGGATGACGGCGCCCGCAACCGGCACACCATAGGGCGCCTCGATCGTGATCTGCTCGCCCATCCGCAGATTGGCCGGCTTCCCCGAAACCCGGAACAGCGCCGGTGCCGATCGACCGCGATCGATCAACCCGGCACCTTCGAACACCAGATCGAAGCGCACTCCGTCCGCCGTTTTGCCGACCGCCTTGGCACCGGCTGAAAGTGCGCGGCGATCAAACAGATTGGCCTGAACGAACAGCCGCGCTTGATCGACGATCTCGAACAGGGTCGTCTGCGCGGGCACTACTTGCCCGACGCGGACCGCGCTCGATCCTACGACACCGCTGATCGGCGCGATCAGGGTTTCGCGCGCACTGCGCGCCTGTCCCAGCGCCGAACGCCGCCGTTGCAGCCCCTGAAGCGTGATCCCCGCTTCCTCGATCTGGCGGCGCGGCACGACGCCTTCCAGCCGCCGCAGCCGCACCGCTGCATTCGCCGCGAGCGCAATCTGCTGGTCGAGGTCAGACAGTTCACGCGCAATATCAGCCCGGTCGATCGCTTGTAGCGGCGGCTCAACATAGGCAAGCACTTGGCCGGCGCGGACATATTGGCCGATCGTCGGCAGGCCCGATCCGGGCGCTGCGACCTTGCCGCCGGTTGCGCTCTGGATCAGCCCGCCCCGCTTGGGATCGGCGATCACGCTGCCAGTCAAGCTCGCCAATGGCTGCGCACTGCCGGTATCGGCGGGGACGGTTCGCACCCCGATGATACGCTGAACCGATTTGGGGGCAAACAGCATGCCATCGCCTGTCCGGACAGCTGCGTCGCCCGATCCCGCCGGTGCGCCCGGCGCGGCGCCGTGATCTTCGTCACCATGCGCCAGAGCGGGGGATTGCGATTGCGGAAACCCCGTGACGACCTGTGCGCCAAGGAGAACCGCCAACCCCATCGCCACCACACGCCGCGCCCGCCAATACCATGCCGCCGCGAGCGCAAGCAGCAGGACGCCGCCAGTGAGCAGCCACATCCACGGCATTGCCTGATCCACAGCTGCTGCAGCCATCGGCACGACAAGCTCGCCCGATAGCGAGTCGATCGCATCGCCGCGCGAAACCAGGAACGACAGCTCATGGGTACCCGACGTTAAAAGCGCGTCATTGGACAGCGTGTAAACGCCGTCTTTCGCGATAGCCGCCGCGGTTTTCCCATCGATCGTGACGCTGACATCGGCATCAGTGACCGGCACATTGTCAGCAAATCCGTCAATCCAGATCGTCAGATCGTCGGCTTTGGCAGCGGCCACTAGCTCCAGCGTTTCGGTGGTCGCTTCCATGCGCGGTGATACCGATACGCCGACGGGCGATTTGGCCGCGCCGTGATCATCATCGCCATGCGCGAGCACCATCGATGCGCTGGTCGCCAAGGCAACAAGGCCCAAAAACTTCGTCATGCGGGTCGTCACGGCAGCACACCCATCGCTTGATTGAACGCCGAAATCGCTGCCGCATGGGCAACCCTGGCCATGGCGAGATCCCGTTCGGCCTCCGAAAGTGATTGGCGCGCGCGGAGCGCCTCTATGAAGCCGATCTCGCCTTCGCGTTGCCCCTTCTGCGTCAGCGCAAGGGATTGCGCCAATGCAGAACGCCGCGCATCGGCATCGCTTAGCGCGGCGCGGGCAAGACCCAGGCGGCGCTGCGCGGCCGATTGCCCTGCGACCAGCTTACGGCGTAATTGCGTGGCCTGCGCGCCCGCTATGAGCGCATCGGATCGCGCACTGGCGGCATCGGCCACTGCCATCTGGTTGCGGCCCAATGGCACCCGGACGCCGACGAGTAGCGCGGTTTGCGAGCCTTGCCCCGGACCGATTTGTTGTCGCCGCGCGCCAAACGTCCCTTCGAACCGGGTGCGCGCTTCATAGGAAAGCGATCGAGCGCGCGCATCGGCAGTTGCAGCGCGATCACCTAGCGCCCGCAGGGATGGGTTGGCCTCCACATCGCCGGTTGCCGCCAGTGTCTCGGGCGATAACTCGGCGGGGGGCATGCCCGCAAGCGTAGCAAATGCCGACTCTGCACGGGCCTGCTCCGCGTCCGCCTGACTGAGCCGCGCCGCCGCGGCGGAAACCTCACTTTGTGCCAGCAGCAGATCGCGCTGCGATTGTTCGCCCGCCGTAACCAGCCGCATGACTTGCGCTGTCGTTGTCGTCGCAATGCTAACCTGGTCGCGATTTACCGCCACCATCGCGCGCGCCGCCGCCAGCGCCCACCATGCTTCCCGCACCTCACCCGCAATCCGAAGTTGCGCAGCGGCTAAGCCCGAATCGGCTGCCTGACCTGCACCACTTGCCCATGATTGAATGGCTCGCCGTTCTCCCGGCCAGCGCAGTCCAACCGATATCGACGCTTCCTGCTCGATCGAGCCACTTCCGGTGGCGAGGAAATCACCATTTGCCACCGGCGGGCCGCTGAATGGGCTGCGACTGGCGCGGTTCAACGCACGCGCCTGGTCTTTCAATGCAGGTAGGGTCGCCGCCTCGGCGGATAAGCGGAAGGCAATCTCGACCGCATCGTGCAGGTTGCGTGCCGCTGCCGGCGCATCTTCAGCTTGGGCATCGGCAGTGCAAGTGATGCCGATGATTGATGCGCTGATCGCCTGGCCTAGCGCCCACATCAATCCCTGCACCCGCCGCATTCCAGCGCACTTTCCTGCTGATTATCCTGATGCTGATACGCGCCGGTGTCAGATTCCCCTCAAATTATGTCTGACAGCGACATATCATCCGCCGGGCGAGGGGGGCGGTGCGCGCATGCGTATTGTAAATACCCTCTGCAAAAAGGAATTGCCCCATGTCGATCGTCCGAACCGCGCTGACCGCACCTGCCATTGTCGCCGCACTGGCCTTTGGCACAGCAGCGCATGCCCATGCGGGCCTGGTTGCATCCACCCCGGCGGCAGGCGCCACCGTCAGTGCGCCGGTGGAGCTTGATCTTCGCTACAACGAGAAACTAGCCCAAAAATCGCGCATCGAGCTGTTCATGACGGGCGCCCAGGGCAAGCCCGGCAAACCCTCGCCGATCGCGGTTACCGTTGCCTTGGCAGCAGATGGCCGGACGCTCTCGGCAAAACCCCAGAAGAAGCTTACCGCCGGCAGTTACCTGATCGCCTGGCACGTGATTGCCGCCGACGGCGACCGCACCGATGGAACTATCCGGTTTTTCGTCCGGTAGCCGCCAGTGGTTTAGCTCATGGCGGGCTAAAAGCGTGCGTCGACACTCTATGCGATCTAACGTGCCAGCGGCCGACTTGAGATTTGCGTCCGCCAACAGCCTATTCGGCTAGGCGCAATTTCCGCTGCTGGGCCTGAATGCGGACCCGACCATTGGCGACTTCTGGGCGCGTCGCTGATCGGCAAATCCTCGAAGCGAGGCCGGAACTCGATATTTGCCAGCTACAAAATTGGGGTGCCGCTGAGCGAGGGTCAACCTACCGGGACGGAGGACCAATGGGCGGTGCGCACTGCATGCGTCGCTGTGAGCAAGCCAGCCACTTGCGGCGCCAGACATATGTTGAAGCGCCAAATGCAAGAGCGCATCGATCGCTCGCGTCGCATAAGTAGCTGTGTAT
>JBBQAG010000147.1:0-3806 GCA_038315875.1 Sphingomonadales bacterium
CTTTGGCGGCGGGCCGATCGGCAATTATATGAGCCATGCGGTCGCCGCGATGGTCGAGCGGCTGCGGCGCGGGGGCACTTATGGGCTGTTGTTCGGCAATGGCGGCTTTGCGACGCACAATCACAGCATCGTCATCGGCAATCGTCCGATCGAGAAGGCATGCTTTCCACAGGATTTCAATTGCCAGGCGCTGACGGATGGCCTGCGCGATCCGGTGCCACCGATCGACCAAGATTATATCGGCTTGGCGGTGCTTGAAAGCTACACGATCCTCTATGATCGTGCCGGCGCCGTACGGCACGGCGTGGTCGTCGCGCGCACTATTGCGGGTGCGCGGTTGCTGGCGAAAGTCCCGGCGGAAGACTGCGAGGGTGTTGCGCGGCTTGGCACTGGAGCGATCGACCTGATCGGCGCGCCGGGCACGATAGTGGAGGGTGGCGAAGGTCTCATGCTGTGGGAATTCCGGTGATCAACACCGATATCATCGTCATCGGCGGCGGCATTGCCGGCTTGTCGGCCGCCGACGGCCTTGCGGCTGATCGCGGCGTGATCATCCTTGAGGGCGAAGACTCGGTCGGCTTCCATGCGTCTGGCCGCAGTGCGACCTTCTGCCATTTCGGCATCGGCAACGATCTGGTGCGCGCGATGACGCGCTACAGCCTTGATGTATTTCCCGATTATGATCGGCCCGAAGACGACGTCAGGGTCAGTTGGCGCTGGCCAGCGATGTTCATCGCGACGCAGGCGATGCGTGCCGAAATGGACGAACTCGAAGCGGTGATAGCGCCGCTCGCGCCAGGCTTGAGGCGGCTTGATGGTGGCGAGGCGGCGGCAATCGTGCCGGTACTGCGCAACGATCCCGATCACATCGTTGCCGCCTTGCTCGATCCCGATGCGCGACGGCTCGATAGCGATGCACTGCTGCAGCATCATCTGCGTTCCTGCACACGCAAGGGCGGTCGGGTGATCACGGGGGCTCCCGTGACATCGATCACGCGCGCCGACAGCGGTTGGATCGTCGAGGCTGGCGGCGAGCGCTACGCAGCAACCATCGTGATCAACGCAGCGGGTGCCTGGTCAGATCGGATTGCCGGGATGGCAGGCGTTGGCCCAATCGGTCTTCAGCCTTTGCGCCGCACGATAATCGTCGTCGATCCGCCTGAGGGCGTCGATATCTCTGCCTGGCCATTCACCAAGACGGTATCGCAAGGCTTCTACATGCTGCCCGATGCGGGGCGGCTGCTGGTGTCGCCGATGGACGAAGAGCCGAATGATCCCGGCGATGCGCAGGCCGAGGAATATGAGATCGCGCTGGCGGCGTGGCTGCTTGAGGAAAGCACCACGATCGGGGTCCGGCAGGTACGCCACAAATGGGCGGGGCTGCGTACCTTTACGACCGATCGCGTGCCGACCGCCGGCTTCGATCGCAACGCGCCGGGGTTTTTCTGGCTGGCGGGACAGGGCGGCTATGGCTTGCAAACATCGCCGGCAATGGCGGCGGCCACCGCGTCACTGATCCTTGGCAAGCCGTGGCCCGAGGCGCTTACGGCAATGGGAGTCACCGCAGCGTCGATCGATCCAGTCAAATATCGCTAACCCTGGAGCGAAGCTCGCCCAACATATGATCCGCGCGGATTAACCCCAGGGGTGGCGGAGCCGCCGAAACAAGCCGTTGCTGGTCGTCGCTTCGAACATTTCCGACGGACTTTCGGGGTCTAGCACCTCATTGTCGGCAAGCCAGGTTTCCACCGCGCTCAACTCGGGAATTTCGTAAGGCCGCAACGAGCGCCCTGCGCCGCGCAGCGCCTCGATCGTCTCAATGATCGACCCGTGCTGATCGATATCGCTCGCGATGCGTTCGGCTGAGACGCCGAGATGCTCTGCAATCAGGCCGTCACGGATCGCCCGGACGGCGCCGGCGCCGGCCATGCTGCCATCACGGCCCTCGTCAATGTCGATCGTCACATCGCATTCCGTGTCGAGCCCCATTGAGCGATTGTTCATGTTGGCAGAGCCGATCCGCAACGTCCTGCCATCGACGATCATTACCTTGGCGTGGACGTAGATTGGCTCACCCTGCGCGGTGAATGGATGATAGATTCGCAGCCGGCCCAGCGTGTCACGTTGTCGCAAGGCCGCGACGAGCCGGGCCCGTGCGGTATCCATCGCCACCGGTTCGAGCCAGCCCTGCGCCGCTAGCGGGTTGATGATCACTATTTCAGGACAATCCGGTTCAGCGAGCCGCTTGGCGATCGCCTCAGCGATCCGCCGCGATGCAAAATACTGGCTTTCGGCATAGATATTATGCCGGGCTGCGCCAATCTGTTGGACGAACAGCGTTTCGATTTCGCGCACTTCGGGGCATTCCGGCATCTCCGGCCGGGTTCGCGCGATGCCCACCTCGATGTCGTGAAAGTCTGGAGTTAGGCCCTCGGGCCAGCAATCGCCTTGCTGCTGGACGGGATCGAGCGGATCGCCGCCCGCCCGTTCCCAACGATCGCGCGAAAGCTCGCCAAGAGCGGCGGCTACGGGACCCTCCAGCGCCGTGGTCGCATCATGCCAGGGCGCGTAAGCCTTGCCGTTGGGGCTGGTGCGACGCGGTTCGATGTCCCTGTGGTGGCGGGTGTCCCACCGGTCGCTGGTCATGTCGATCCCGCCGCAAAACGCGAAGCAATCGTCGATCACGACGATCTTCTGATGATGCGAAGCGCCCGTCGGATGGGAACCGTCCAAGCGGGTGTGGATGCGCGGATGGCGCATCCATTTCGCGATAGTGCCGATGTTGGAACCGCGCAGCAGGGATTTCAGCGCGCCGACATCCCAGCGGAGCAAGAACACCTCGAGCTCCGGGTTCCGCTCCACCAACCAATAGATGAAGTTGCCGACGTCGGCTGGCTCATCTGCCGATCGCCCGTCTGCGACCAGCTGGATACGTGCATCGAAGTCCCACCCAATCAGCATGATCCGCCATTTTGCCTTCAACATCGCCAGCCGGGCGTTGGTGAAATAGTCGTCGGCATCGACGATCACGCTCATCCGAGCGGCGGTGGCGACCCGCCAGAATGCGTTTTCGTCTAAAGCCAAGATCGTTCCTCCTGGCCCAAGCGTGTAGAAAAAACGGTGCTGTCAGTCTAATGCCAACTCGTTTCTCGACGAAGAGAGTCGGTCATTGCTGGTCGCGGTCAGCTCGCACGCGACTGGCACTGCGCCAGCGGACTGAGCCAGCGGACTGAGCCAGCGGACCGCGCCGCCCACGACAGGCCGGCCGACCTGAGGCGTCACGAGTCGATTATGATCTGATCGTCATGATCGATTGGTTGCGGAACAGCGATGGCGGATTGATGCGCCGAGACACCTCTCGCATCACGAAGCTGCTTCTGATCTTCGCGACATGCGGCAGGATCGTCAGTTCGCGGCGATACACATTGTCATACTCGGCGAATGAACTGACGTGGATCAGGATCAGGAAATCCGTGTCGCCTGAGACGAAGCCGCAATAAGACATTGAGGGGCATTTCACGACCTCGCGCTCGAATTCGTTGAGGACTTGCTCGGCCTGCGACGTCAGCTCGATCGCCACGATTACCACGCCGCTGAGACCAAGCGCCGCCATATCGAGCTGGGCATTATAGCCGACGATGATGCCGGCATCCTCCAGTATCCGCCGCCGCCGTGCGACCGCGGTGCTCGACAGATTGATACGATCGCCGATCGTCACATCGGAGGCGCGGCCATCGTCGGAAAGGAGATTCAAGATTCGAAAATCGACCTGATCGAGCTCGATCGCGCTTGAATCTTTCTTGTTT
>JBBQAG010000049.1:0-18843 GCA_038315875.1 Sphingomonadales bacterium
AGCGTCAGACCGAAGGCGCGATCGATCCGGCCGTTTATGGCGGTATCCAGAATATGGAGAGCAGCGGTCGAATCAGCTTCATGCAGATTCGCTACTCAGGCTTCGTTCTGTCGGCCAACAGCGAACTTCAGTCGCTGACCACCGAAGGCACCGGCAGCGGCACGATCATCGACCATGTCCAGTCGTTCAACAGCTCGGACGATGGCGCCGAATTCTTCGGCGGTCGGGTCAACATGCGCTATTACATCTCGGTCGGCGCCGAGGACGACAATATCGATACCGACACCGGCCTAAAGGGTAATTTCCAGTATGTCCTGGTCGCCCAACGTGCCGGCAGCGAATCACGTGGCACCGATGCCATCATCG
Source organism: Sphingomonadales bacterium (assembly GCA_038315875.1). GTDB lineage: Bacteria > Pseudomonadota > Alphaproteobacteria > Sphingomonadales > Sphingomonadaceae > Sphingomonas. The sequence goes on from JBBQAG010000049.1 coordinate 367, forward strand.
AAGCCGACAGCGATAACGCCGTAGATGGTGATCTGCCGCGCCAGAACACGATCGTATCGAACTTCACCTTCTTCCACCGCGTGAACAACACCTCCGATCTTTCGGCGATCCTGCTGCGCGGCGGCACTGACTATACGCTCGTCAACGGCATCGTCTCGGCACCGGCACCGGCACCGTCGTGCCTGCGGATCAGCCGCGCCCAGACCGCGTCGACCACCGCCAACGCGGCGATCGACGAAGCGGGTGCTCCGGTGTTCCGTTCGGTGGTCATGCAGTGCGGCGCAACCCCGTTCCTCGGTGCCAACTCAGTCACCGACGCCCAGGTTTCGGCGATCTTCGGTGCGGGTACGAACAACAACAGCGCCACCTTCACGCCAAGCTTCACTGGCACCTTCATCAACGGCCCGGCCGAAACTGCCGTCACCGCATTCGATGCCTCGCCATTGACCGCAAGCTCGGCCAACGGGCCGTTCTTCGAACGCCAGACCTATATCGGCGCCGTCCGCGACGCCAATGACACCTGGTATCGCCAGTGGACGTGCAACAGCACGACGCTGGACCTGGGCACCGGCAACACCGGCCTTTGCACCTCGCTGCCAACGACTTGATGCGCGGTAGGTGACTCGGGGCGGGGCGTGGCCGGGAGGCGACGCTCCGCCCCTGTTCGGATATTCAAAGGGGGTTCATGATGTCGAGGCCAATCGAGCTGGCTAGCCTGTTGCTCATTTCAACCGCGATGGTCGCACCGTCGGTTGCGCGTGCCCAAACGGCGCCCGCGCCGGCCGCTGTCCCAGCGACGACCACCCCTGGCTCAACGACCGAAGCGCCCGCACAAGACGCGACGCCACCGGCACAGGATCCAGCCGCCGCTCAAGAGCAGCCAGCCGAATCGCCCGAAGTTTCCGTTCCCGGCGGCGCCGACATCGTCGTCGTCGGTACCCGCAACGGCAACGTGACGCGTACGACATCTCAGGTCATCTCGGTCCTGTCGTCGGCTGACATCGCGCGTACTGGCGAAGGGGACATCGCCGGCGCGCTAGCCCGCGTGACCGGCCTCAGCATTGTCGGCAACGGCTTTGTCTATGTCCGCGGCCTTGGCGATCGCTATTCGCTGGCACTGCTCAACGGGTCGCCGCTGCCGAGCCCCGAGCCGCTCAAGCGCTCCGTTCCGCTCGACATTTTCCCGACCAACGTCATCGCCTCGTCGTTGGTGCAAAAGACCTACTCGGCAAACTTTCCCGGCGAGTTCGGTGGTGGCGTCATCAACCTGACCACCAAATCGACCCCAAAAGAGCCATTTTTCAACATCAATTCGAGCATTGGCGCCGATACGGCAACGACCGGCTCGCTTGGCTATACCTATTTCGGTAGCGCCAGCGACTGGACCGGGTTTGGCAACGGCGCGCGCACCATACCGCCAGCGCTCTCGTCATTCCTTTCGAGCGGCCAGCAGATTTCCGATACCACCCCCGCCACGCAGCGGTTGATCGCGTCGCAGCTGTTCAACGGCAATAACTCCCTGGTCCAGCGCAACCAGAGCCTGCCACCCAATTGGGGGCTTAGTTTTGACGCCGGTAAGTCCTGGGACGTCAATGACCTGACGATCGGGCTGGTTGCCAGCTTCGGTTACAGCAACAAATGGCGCACGCGCGACAACCGGCAGCAGACGACGAATACGCTGGACCTGTCGGGCACCGAGACTAACTTTCAGCGCGTCATCACCGATAACCGTATCGTCGTCGATGGCCTGATCGGTGGCAGCCTTGAGTTCGATCGCAACAAGATACGCTGGACGACGCTTTATGTGCGCGACACACTAAAGCAGGCGCGGCTCGGCGTCGGCACCATTGCCGCGCTCGCGCCGACCAGCACCTTTCAGCAGCAGGACACGGCATGGTTCGCACGCCAGCTGATCGACACCCAATTGGTGGGCGAATTCAAGCCGACCGATAAGCTGAGCCTCGACCTGCGCGGCGGTTTCGCCAATTCACGCCGCGATGCGCCGAACGAGATTTTCTTCCAGTATCAGCGCAGCAACAATGCCGGGTCCCCGACCGGCCAGTTTTATTTGAACCCGCTCAATGGTCAGTTCGGCGATGCAACACTCGCCAATTCGTTCCTGCGCGAAAATCTCTATTCGGCTGGGCTGGACCTTACCTACAAGTTTACACCCGAAATCGTTGGGTCGCTCGGCTACGCCTATACCGACACCTATCGCCAGACCGAGCGGCGTTCGTTCCAGTTCCGCCGCGACCAGATTGCGGTGCGGCTGCGCGAACAAGGCCTGCCCGATCTCGCTGCATCGCAAGAAACCGTTGCGACCGGCCTGTCGTTCCTGCGCCCCGATGCACTGCTGTCACCGTCGGTGATCAACGCTTTCGGCATATCGATCAACGAGAATTCGGGTACGCCGGTGTTTGGCGCAAACCTCGTGATCAATGCGGGCTATGGCCGCCTTCAATGGGATATCTACGACGATCTGAACCTTGATGTCGGGCTACGCTATGAAACTGCCCAGCAGTCGGTCAATGTCATCCAGATTTTCCAAAACCCGATCTCGCGCTCGGCTGAAACAAGTCTCAACCGCGATTATTTCCTGCCGGCGATCACCCTGACGTATAAGATTACGCCGGAAATCCAGTTCCGTATCGCGGGTTCCAAGACGATATCGCGGCCCCAATTCCGCGAACTTATCGATCAATCCTATACTGATCCTGAAGTGAACCGTCAGTTTCGCGGCAACGCGCGACTGACCGATACCCAGCTTTACAACGCCGAAGCGCGCCTAGAATGGTATTTCGCGCGCGACCAGCGGATATCGGTTGCCGGTTTCTACAAACGGATCGACAATCCAATCGAAGTGTTCACTGGCAACTTTCAGCAGAGCTTTGTCTACTCATTCGCCAATGCACCGACGGCCACCTTGTTCGGCGGTGAAATCGAGACGCAGAAATATTTCGATCTCGAAAATGAATTCGGTACTTCGAAATTCTTTGCCACACGCCGGCTTTTGGTGATCGCCAACTACACCTACACCAATTCACGGATTCAGGTGGGCGCAAACGACCCCGGGTCGGTGTCGTTTCTATCGGGCATTACCCGTGCCAATCAGCTGTTCCGCGACGGTGTGCCGCTGACGGGCCAGTCAGATCACATTGCCAACCTGGAACTCGGGCTCGAGGATCGCGATGGACTGTCGCAGCAGACGTTGCTTCTGAATTACGCCAGCCGCCGCGCAACTATCCGTGCGGGCGCGCTCGGTCAGCCAGATGTCTATGAATATCCAGGTTTTCACCTGGATTTCGTCGCGCGTCAGGGCGTCAGGATCGCCAAGATAAACACTGAGCTGAAGTTCGAGGTTCGCAACATCACTGGTACCCGCTTCCAGGAATATCAGGACAACGGCACCAACCGGATTACGTATAACGATTATAATGTGGGCACGACGTTCAACTTCGGCGTTGGCCTGAAATTCTGATCCCATTGCCAACCAGGCGTCGTTCTGGATGCGCCCGGTTGGTCATGCAGCAGATCGTGTCAGGGCTGCCTCACCACCGCGCCATTTTTCATCACGAGCACTGGCTGTTGTACGGCGGTGATATCGAGCAGCGGATCACCTCGCACGGCGACGATGTCGGCGAGCAGGCCGGGCGCCAATGCGCCGATCTCGCCTGCCATGCCGATCGTTGATGCGTTGCCGCTCGTCGCTGCCTTCAGCACGGCAGCCTCAGGCATTTCCCAGCGTGCCATCAACACCATCTCGCGGGCGTTGGTGCCATGGCTGAAGACGCCGGTATCGCCGCCGACGCACATCGCCACGCCAGCCTTTAGCGCGGCGGCAAAGCTTGCGCGCTTTGCTGTTATGGATGCAGGTTCGGGTGCTGAACCGTTCCAGCCGCGATAGCGCTCGATCGCATCGCTGGCCGCCAATGTCGGGCAGAACACGGTGCCATGGGCCTTCATCAGCAGGAAAATCTCGGCCGTGCCGTCATTGCCATGCTCGATCGTATCGACACCGGCAATGATCGCCCGCCGCATCCCTTCCACAGTGCTCGCATGCGCCGCCACCTTCCGCCCGGCGGCGTGTGCTGCGGCCACTGCCGCGCGCATCTCCTCCATGGAAAATGTCGGCCGGCTCGGTTCGCCCGGGCCCCAGCGATAATCGGCATAGAGCTTGATCACGTCTGCCCCGCGCCCAATTTGTCGCCGGACGGCGGCAACCAGCGCCTCGCCATCGGCCTCCTCGGCGCCCTGCGGCACATCGAATTCGGGATCGAAGCCCTTTGGCCCGTAGCTGCCTGTCGCAACAAGCGCGCGCGTGGCGACGAGCATGCGTGGCCCCGGCACGATCCCCTGGGCAATCGCCGCCTTCAGCCCGACATCGGCATAGCCCGCGCCCTCCGTGCCCAGATCGCGAACGGTGGTGAAACCGGCAGCGAGGGTCGCTCGCGCATTGGCGGCAGCACGCACGGTCCGCAGCGCCAGCGACTCCCTGAGCACCTGGTCGTTCCAGCTGGTCTCGTCATAGGGATGGAGGAACATATGGACATGGGCATCGATCATGCCCGGCATCAGCGTGGTGCCAGGCAGCATCATCGTGCGGGCGTCCGCTGGCGCTGCCACGTCCGGCCCGACCGCCACGATCCGGTCACCGCGCACCAGCACTTTCCAGCCACGATGGGTCACGCCATCGCGTCCATCAAAGACGCCGTCGGGGGCAAGCAATAGGGCGCCCGTGGGCGCCACGGGCTCGCTTGGCCGAGCGCTCGCGGGGGATGCGGCAGCGATCGCCAGCCCCACCGCAAGGTTTATTATCGCGCGTCTGTGCATCGCCATTCTCTACCTCAATGCTTGACGCGAATGTCCGTCCCCCAGATGCGCCATTCCTTCTTGTCGGCCGCGGTCTCTTCGGGATCGGCGGAGCGGCTCAGCATTACCGTGCCGCTGCGGGCGGCGGTCTGCCCGTTCTTGCGCGATTTCACATCGATCGTTGCCGTGACGAGAATATATTGCTTGCCGTCTCGAGACTTGATCGCCGTCGGCTCACCGACCTTTGCATCATAGACGCTATATGCCTTGATTCCCTCGGCGAACTGGGCAAGCGTGCCGCGTGTATCGGCGCCGGCATTCCCCCACAACGCATAAGCGGCGCGATAGTCATGCTGGTCCAGCAAGGCAAAATAGCGCGTGACGACCTCTTTGGCGGCTTGCGCACTCGCGGAGCTTGCCGGCTCGTCGCCAAGCATCGAATTGTCAGCGACGGTGGGAGCGGACATCTGAGGCGAGGCGTTATCTGCCGGCGGATTGCCCGACGAACAGGCCGTCATCGCAATCGCCGTAAGGACAGCCATTATCGCTCGATTTCGCACCCATCTTCCCCTCTTGTTTCAAGACCGCCCTATTGGCGGAGCGATCAGCCGCAGACAAGCGTTGCCCGCCCACAAGGGGGAAATTCGGGTAAAATGAAGGTCCGCCGACGACTGTACCAGCCGAGAGGCAACGCCTTGTATGTGAGATGGAGTCAACCGGCGCGTCAACCGGCGTCGGTCAGGAAAATGGTGGGCGCGGCTGGGATTGAACCAGCGACCCCTGCGGTGTGAACACAGTGCTCTACCACTGAGCTACGCGCCCGATAAACGGGAGTAAAAAAGGGCGGCGATTGCCCGCCACCCGATGCCGGAGCCTTTAGCATGCAGCCAGGGCTTGTCCAGCCCCGGCCACAGCAATCAGTTCACCGAATCCTTCAGGCCCTTGCCGGCCTTGAATTTTGGTTGCGACGAGGCCTTGATCGTCATTGGCTCGCCCGTGCGCGGGTTGCGACCGGTTGAAGCCTTGCGCTTGCTGACTGAAAAAGTGCCAAAGCCAACAAGGCGGACTTCCTCGCCCTTCGTCAATGCGCCCGAGATCGCGTCGAAAACAGCCTCAACCGCCTTGCCCGCATCCCCTTTGCTAAGACCAGACGCATCGGCGACCGAGCCGATCAATTCCTGCTTGTTCATCCCTGAGAACCCCCATTTATCGTTGCAATCGAGTGTCGTTCAATTAATCGCGGCGTTGGCCGGGAAGTTAGTAACGCCCCAGCCCCCGGCCCTGTCAAAACAAATCCGTCACATTTGAGCCCGAATCGACGAAAATCCCGGATTATCTAGTGGTGAACCCCGCCCGCGACCGGTGCCACCCCTACCGGCGGCAATGCGGCGAGCTCATCGGCGTCGCTCCAATCGATCGCGGTGAGCGGCTCGGTGAGAGCGAGTCGCAGCGCTTCATCGACGTGGCGGATCGGGATGATCTTGAGGCCCTCGCGAATATTGGCGGGAATCTCGGCGAGATCCTTCTCATTCTCTTCGGGAATCAGGACCGTGGTGATGCCGCCGCGCAGGGCCGCAAGCAGCTTTTCCTTAAGCCCGCCGATCGGCAAGACCCGGCCTCGCAGCGTAACTTCCCCGGTCATCGCGACATCACGCCGCACGGGAACGCCCGTCAGCGTCGATACGATTGATGTCACCAAACCGATGCCGGCGGATGGCCCATCCTTGGGCACCGCACCCTCAGGCAGATGGACGTGAATATCCTTGCGTGCGAAGATGCTCGGCTTGATGCCATAGGTCGGCGCACGGGCGCGGACGAAACTCATCGCCGCTTCCACCGATTCCTTCATGACATCGCCGAGTTTGCCTGTCGTCTTGACCAGGCCCTTGCCCTGCACCGTCACGCTTTCGATCGTCAGTAGTTCGCCACCAACCTCGGTCCATGCGAGCCCCGTCACGGCACCGATCTGATGTTCTTCCTCACCCATGCCAAAGCGATATTTCTGCACGCCGGAAAATTCGGCCAGATTATCGGGGGCAATCACGATTCGCGTGTCCTTGCCCTCAAGAATGCGGCGCAACGCCTTGCGGGCAACCTTGGCAATCTCGCGTTCGAGGGTACGGACGCCGGCTTCGCGGGTGTAGTAGCGGATCAGGTCGCGCAATGCTTCTTCGCTGAAATAGAACTCCTCGGGTTTCAACCCGTGCGCGTCGATCTGCTTTTGCAGCAGGTGCTTCTTGGCGATCTCGACCTTTTCATCCTCGGTATAGCCTTCAAGCCGGATGATCTCCATGCGATCGAGAAGCGGCTGAGGCAGGTTCAGCGTGTTTGCCGTCGTCACGAACATCACATCGGACAGGTCGATATCGATCTCGAGATAGTGATCCTGAAACTTCGAATTCTGTTCTGGATCGAGCACTTCGAGCAGCGCCGATGCCGGATCTCCGCGAAAATCCTGGCCAAGCTTGTCGATCTCGTCGAGCAGAAACAGCGGGTTCGATGTGCCGGCTTTTTTAAGGTTCGTCACGATCTTGCCGGGGAGCGAGCCTATATAGGTCCGCCGGTGGCCCCTGATCTCAGCCTCGTCGCGCACGCCGCCCAGCGACTGGCGAACAAACTCACGCCCGCAGGCCTTGGCGATCGACTTGCCGAGCGATGTCTTGCCGACACCCGGCGGGCCAACGAGGCACAGGATCGGCCCCTTCAGCTTGTTGGTGCGCGCCTGGACGGCGAGATATTCGACGATCCGGTCCTTGACCTTTTCGAGCGCGTAATGATCCTCGTCGAGGATTGCCTGCGCCGCCGCGATATCCTTTTTCAGCTTCGATTTCTTGCCCCACGGCAAGCCGAGCAGCACATCGAGATAATTGCGTACGACAGTCGCCTCGGCAGACATCGGCGCCATGGTCTTCAATTTCTTGAGTTCAGCCGTCGCCTTGGTGCGCGCTTCCTTGGAAAGCTTCAGCGTGGCGATCTTCTGGGTCAGCTCGGCGATTTCGTCGCCCTCGCCTTCTTCGCCCTCGTTGCCGAGCTCACGCTGGATCGCCTTAAGCTGCTCATTGAGATAATATTCGCGTTGCGTTTTTTCCATCTGGCGCTTGACGCGGCTGCGAATCTTCTTCTCGACCTGCAGCACCCCAAGCTCGCCCTCCATGAAGGCAAACACCATTTCCAGACGCTTCTGAGGATCCGATTCAACGAGCAACGCCTGCTTGTCGGCGACCTTCACCTGGATGTTGGACGCAACCGCATCGGCAAGCCGCGACGGATCCTCGATCTCGCCGAGCTGTACCGCGGTTTCGGCGGGCAGCTTGCGATTGAGCTTGGCATAATTTTCGAATTGATCGACCACTGATCGCATCAATGCAGCAATTTCATGGCTCAAATCGGCTTGCTGCCCAGCAAGCGCTTCCTCGCCTTCATCGCCGTCGAGCATGTCCACATCCGCCACCAAATAGCCGTCATGGGCGCGGAGATCGGTTAGGCTTGCCCGCTGTTTGCCCTCAACCAGCACACGAACGGTGCCGTCGGGCAGCTTGAGCAGCTGCATTACCGTCGCCGTCACGCCGATATCGTAGAGGTCATCGCGATCGGGATCGTCCTCGCTCGGATCGAGCTGCGCGACGAGGAAAATCTCCTTGTCGGCGTTCATCGCGGCCTCAAGCGCACTGACGGACTTGTCGCGTCCAACGAACAGAGGCACGATCATCTGGGGGAAAACGACGATGTCGCGCAGCGGCAATACTGGGTAGGAATGGGTCATGAAGTCTCCGACGGCGCCCGAACGAGACGCCAATTATTCCTTATATGGGGCTGATCGCGCATCCGCCAAGATTATCCTTCGTTTTGACCGCAGGGGCCGGCGATATGCCAATCGGTAGGCGGCGCGCATGAAGCTGCGCCTCGCTCGGGCATCCCTGGCGCTGGTTGCCGGCTGCCTCGTGGCGGCAAGCCCTCCGGAGCCCGGCCTGCCAGCAATCACCCCGCAAACGCAGCGCTCGGGCGGTCCGATTGATCCCGAACAAGCAAAGCTCAATTTCGTCAGCGCCGATCTTGCGATCGAAATCCTGCCCGATATCGAATCGATCTCTGCGGTCGGGACATTGGTGTTCGAAGCCAAGGCACCAATCGATCGGCTGGTGATCGATCTCGACCGCAACCTGCCCGTCTCGGCGATCAAAATCGACGATACCGACCTCGATCGAAGCGCCTGGAGCAATCCCGAAGGCAAGTTGACGATCACCTTGCCCCGGAAGGTCGATACCGGCGGCCAGCTCACGGCGCGGATCACCTATGGCGGCACCCCGCATGTCGCGGTGAATGCGCCATGGGATGACGGCTTTGTCTGGTCGAAAACACCAGACGGCAGGCCCTGGATCGCGAGCACGGCCGAAGGCTATGGCTGTGACCTGTTCTGGCCTTGCCTCGATTTCCCAACTGGAGAGCCCGGCCTCGTCACGCTCCACATCACCGTACCAAAGGGGCTATCCGCCCCCTCGAACGGCGTGCTCTTGAGGATCGACCGCTTGAGCCGGGGCCGCACGACGTGGAACTGGCGGATCAAGCATCCCAATACCTATGGCATCGCGATCAATGTCGGGCCGTATGAAGTCATTTCGGATAGCTACAAGAGCCGTTTCGGCAACACTGTCCCGATGTTCTATTGGTATCTGCCCGGCGAAAAGGCCAAGGCGCAGGGCCTGTTCGACGAATTTGCGCCGACACTCGATTTCTTCGAAAGCGTGATTGGGCCTTATCCGTTTGCCGACGAAAAGCTTGGCGTCGTCGAGACACCGCATCTCGGCATGGAGCATCAGACGATCAACGCCTACGGCAATCACTACGCCAAATCGGTCGAAGGCTTCGATTGGTTGTTTCAGCATGAAGTGGCGCATGAATGGTTCGCCAATCAGATGACGGTCGCCAACTGGGACGATTACTGGCTCCACGAAGGCTTCGCGCAATATATGCAGCCACTATACGGCCGCTGGCGCGAGGGCGAGGCGCGCTATGCGACGATGCTCGATGGCTATCGCGCCAAGATCACAAACCGCGCGCCGCTCGTCTCCGGCAAGGAGCGGACCGAGGAAGAGGTCTATGAGATCGAGAGGGGTGGCCCGGCGTCCGACATCTACTATAAGGCGACCTGGACGCTGCACAGCTTGCGCCAGCTGATCGGCGACAAGGCATTTTTCGAAGTGACCCGCCGGATCGTCTATGGCCGGCCCGATCCCGCGCCGGGTAATTTCAAACCGCGCTACACCTCAACCAGCGAATTCGAAGCGATTGTCGATCAGGTAACGGGCAAGGAATATCGATGGTTCTTCGATACCTATCTTCGCCAGGCCGTGCTCCCCGATCTGGTTGCGACGCCGATTCCGGGCGGGATGACGCTGGAATGGAAAGGTGCCGCCGGTCGTTTCCCAATGCCCGTCGAGGTGCAGGTTGATGATAAGGTGATCAGGCTCGAAATGACCGAGGGCAAAGGCGACGTCGCGGTGCCCGCTGGCGCCCATTTCGTCATTGACCCTTGGAATAGGGTACTCAAACGATCAGCTGTGATCGAGGCAATCATGGCTGTGGCCCCGACACGCGGCGGAAGCTGAGCAATGAGCGCTAACGAATGTTCTTATCATATTGTATCTTTGACAACATTGGATTGAGGGCCGCGCCATAGCATCGATGATTCACGAAACCGGATGGCCCGGCATGATCGCCCTCACGATCGGCATGATCGCGTTTGGCGCAGCCTTGCTCGCGGCGCTATTCCGGCAACGGGCCGGGCCGAGCGATACCGGCGGCAAGCGGGCGCCGAGCTCGGTGCTGTGGATCATGCTGCAGGGCGTCGGCATCTTCCTGGCAGCGGGCGCGCCAGTGCGCTGGGCGGAAGATCGCTGGTCGGCAGCAGCCTGGGCATCGGGCGCGGCCGTGCTGGCGCTGATGTTCGGCGCCGTCGCGCTGTTCGATTGGTCATCGCGCACGATGGGGCAGAACTGGGCGCTGGTCGCCCGCACGCGCAGCGACGCCAGGCTGGTGACGACGGGCCCCTTCGCCTACACGCGCAATCCGATCTATGTCGCGCTCGCGCTGTTCATGGTCGGTCTCTCGATTGCCTCGGGGCACGAGGTACGGCTGCTGATCGCCTTCCCGGTCTACGCCGTCGCCACGCTGCTTAGGGTCCGGATCGAGGAACAGGTGCTGCGCGCCGAGTTTGGAAGCGTCTATGATGCCTATGCCGCCCGGGTAAGACGCTTCCTGCCGGGACTGTTTTAGGGCCCGGTCCGTTCTAAACCCCGGTCCGTTCCAAAAACCCGGCCCGTTCTAAAGCCCGGGGTGACGGCGCGCGGGGGAGCGCCTACATCGCGATCATGCCTGTCAAAGCCAAGATTTGTGGCCTGTCCACGCCGGAAACACTCGATGCTGCGGTGGCGTATGGCGCTGCCCATGTCGGTTTCATGTTCTATGCGCCATCCCCCCGCCATCTGGCATTTGGTCAGGCGCAGCAGCTGGCGGCGCGGATGCCGGCGCATGTCGGTCGCGTGGGCGTATTCGTCGATCCCGACGACGCGCTGATCGATGCCGCGGTCGAGGCTGGTCAACTGAGTGCGCTGCAGCTACACAAGGTGACGCCGGCCCGTGCGGCGGCAATCCGTGCGCGATCCGGGCTCGACATTTGGGCTGTAGTCGCCGTGCGCAGCCGGACCGATCTGGAGGCTTCACGGCCGTTCGATGGCGCTGCCGACCGCATATTATATGATGCAAAGACTCCTGAAGGCGCTGCACTGCCTGGCGGGATGGGCGTGCGCTTCGATTGGGCGCTGCTCGAAGGCTTTCGCCATCGTCTGCCCTGGGCGCTTTCGGGCGGATTGGATGCGGTCAATGTGATCGATGCCGCCACCCAGACGGGCACAGAGCTGGTCGATGTGTCTTCGGGCGTAGAGTCTTCTCCGGGCATCAAGGATGTGGACAAGATCGCCGCCTTCCTTAAAGCCTGCCAAACACTGTGAGCCGACCATTATGAACGCACCCAACTCCTTCCGCGCCCAGCCAGATGATCGCGGCCATTTCGGCCAGTTCGGCGGGCGCTATGTCGCCGAAACGCTGATGCCGCTCGTGCTCGAGCTCGAGGCCGAATATAAACGCGCCAAAGCCGATCCGGCGTTCCACGCGCAGTTCGACGATCTGCTCGAGCATTATGTCGGCCGCCCCAGCCCGCTTTATTATGCCGAGCGGCTGACCGAGGAATTCCGCAAGGGCGCGCCCGATGCAATGGGCGCCCAAGTGTGGTTCAAGCGCGACGAACTCAACCACACCGGCGCGCACAAGATCAACAATTGCGTTGGCCAGATCCTGCTCGCGATCCGAATGGGCAAGACGCGGATCATCGCTGAGACGGGCGCGGGCCAGCACGGCGTCGCCACGGCAACTGTGTGCGCGCGCTTTGGCTTGCCTTGCGTCATCTATATGGGCGCGCGCGATATCGAGCGGCAGCAGCCCAATGTCTTCCGCATGAAGCTGCTTGGGGCGGAGGTGATCCCGGTCACTTCGGGCGCCGCGACGCTGAAGGACGCAATGAACGAGGGTCTCCGCGATTGGGTCGCGAACGTCCACGACACCTTCTACATCATCGGCACGGCCGCCGGGCCGCACCCTTACCCGGAGCTCGTCCGCGATTTTCAGAGCGTGATCGGCAAGGAGGCCCGCGCGCAGATGCTGGCGCGGATCGATCGCCTACCCGATCTGCTGGTGGCGGCGATCGGCGGCGGATCGAACGCGATCGGGCTGTTTCATCCGTTTCTCGACGATCCCGATGTGAAGATGCTCGGCGTCGAGGCGGCGGGGCACGGCCTCGACAAGGAACATGCCGCCAGCCTGGCGGGTGGCGCGCCCGGCATCCTCCACGGCAACAAAACCTATCTCCTGCAGGACGAGGATGGCCAGATCACCGAGGCACACTCGATCTCGGCGGGGCTGGACTATCCCGGCATTGGGCCGGAGCACGCCTGGCTACGCGACATTGGCAGGGTGGAGTATTCCTCCGCGACCGACACCGAGGCGCTCGATGCGTTCCAGCTGCTGTGCCGCACCGAGGGTATCATCCCCGCGCTCGAACCGGCGCATGCGATTGCCGCAGTAGCGAAAATCGCGCCGACGATGGGCCGCGACCAGATCATCCTGGCGAACCTGTGCGGGCGCGGCGACAAGGACATCTTCACCGTGGCCGAGGCGCTGGGGACGGCGATATGAGGCGCCTAGCCCCCCGCTCCAATCATCGTCATGCTGAACTCGTTTCAGCATCCACCGCGCCCCAACCCCGACATTCCCGAGCAGAGAAGTGGACCCTGAAACAAGTTCAGGGTGACGGTGGATTGCAGATCCGTTGCAATAACCAGAACAACTTCACGCTCGCTGAGCTGCCGGGGATGGCAGCATGACAAGAAGAATTGCTAAAGTCGCTTTAGTCGTGTCGCTACTTGCTGTGGCGATTGCCATTTCTATCACGATCAATAATTTATTTCATAGCTGGTGGACATCCGGCTTGGGCGGAGTATCCGGCTACCTTGCATTTGCATTTGGCCCCCGGCTTTTTGATCGTATGTGGCCTAAACCGATGAAAGGCTGGGCTAAATGACCCGCCTCTCCGCCGCCTTCCCCTCGCACCGCGCCGCGCTCGTTACGTTCGTGACGGCGGGCGACGGCCCCACCCCCGCCATCCTCGACGCGCTTGTCGAAGGGGGGGCGGATGTGATCGAGCTTGGCATGCCGTTCACCGATCCGATGGCCGATGGCCCCGCGATTCAGGTGGCAAACCTGCGCAGTCTGGCGGTGGGCACCACCACCGCCGATATCTTGCAAATCGCCACCGATTTCCGTGCGCGCCACCCGGGCGTTCCGCTCGTTTTAATGGGCTATGCCAACCCGATGCTCCGGCGCGGGCCCGACTGGTTTGCGAGCGCGTGCAACGCCGCCGGGGTCGACGGCGTGATCTGTGTTGATCTGCCGCCCGAGGAGGATGACGGGCTCGCCCCCGAACTGCGCGCGGCGGGAATCGACTTCATCCGGCTCGCCACCCCCACCACCGATGCCGCCCGCCTGCCCAAGGTGCTGAGCGGCGCGAGCGGGTTCATCTATTACGTCTCGGTCGCGGGGATCACCGGGCTGCAACAGGCAGCGCAAGCCTCGATCGAGGATGCGGTGGCTCGGCTGAAGGCATCGACCAACCTGCCGATCGCGGTCGGCTTCGGCGTCCGCACCCCCGATCAGGCGCGAGACATTGCGCGCGTGGCAGACGGCGTCGTCGTCGGATCGGCAATCGTCGAGATCATCGCCCGCAACGGCGCCGATGCAGCAGAACCAGTGCGCGCCTATATCGCGACGCTGGCATCGGCTATCGTCAATGCGCGAACGAGCGCGCTTATCGAGGAGATCAGGGTATGAGCTGGCTCAGCAACGTCCGCAATGCGCTGTCCTTCGTCGTGCCCGCCAAGAAGGAAACGCCCGACAATCTCTGGCACAAATGCAAGGGGTGCGGACAGCTGATCTTCGTGAAGGACCTGGAGGAGAATCTCCATGTCTGCCCGCTGTGCGAGCATCATGAGCGGATCGGACCCAAGCACCGCTTCGCCTATACGTTCGATGCCGGCAGCTACACCGTGCTGCCGCAGCCCCGCGTGCAAGACGATCCGCTGAAATTCCGCGATACCAAGCGCTATGCCGATCGGATCAAGGCAGCGCGCACCGCGACCGGGGAAGGTGATGCGCTGATCAATGCGCGCGGCACTATCCAGGGTCAAAAGGCGGTCGTCGGCGTGCAGGATTTCGCCTTCATGGGCGGATCGATGGGGCTCGCCGTCGGCGAGGCGTTCGTGATGGGGGTAGAGGCCGCGATCGCGGAGCAATGCCCCTATATCATCTTCACCGCCAGCGGCGGCGCGCGGATGCAGGAGGGTATCCTGTCGCTGATGCAGATGCCGCGCACCACCGTCGCGATCCAGATGCTGCACGATGCAGGGCTGCCCTATATCGTCGTGCTGACCGATCCCACATCGGGCGGCGTGATGGCGGCCTATGCGATGCTCGGCGACGTGCAGATTGCCGAGCCAAAGGCAACGCTTGCCTTCACGGGCCGCCGCGTGATCGAAAACACGATCCGCGAACAGCTGCCCGAGGATTTCCAGACATCCGAATATTATCTCAATCACGGCATGCTGGATATGGTGACAGCGCGAAAGGATTTGCCCGAAACGCTCGCCAAGATCGTGGATTATCTGTGCATCAAGCAGGCGGCGTAGCGGCTTTTCACGCGCGCAAGCACCAGGCCGATGCCTGATTTCGCGCGCTCCAGCGATGCTGCGGTCCAGACCCAGCTCGATCGACTCTGGGCGCTTTCCCCCGGCGCCGATACGCTGGGGCTCGAGCGCATTACAGAGCTTCTGACGCGGCTCGGCGATCCGCATCGGGCCATGCCCCCGGTGCTGCATGTCGCGGGTACCAACGGCAAGGGATCGACTTGCGCCTTCCTGCGCGCGGCAATCGAGGCGGCCGGGTTGAGCTGTCATGTCTACACCAGCCCGCATCTGGTCCGCTTCAACGAGCGTATCCGGCTAAACGGGCGATTGATCGAGGACGACTTGCTCGCGGCGTTGCTCGCAGAGGTGCTCGATGCAGCCGGAGATATCGGCGCCAGCTTCTTCGAGGTGACGACCGCCGCTGCGTTCCTCGCCTTCTCCCGCGCGCCAGCCGATGCGTGCATCGTCGAGGTGGGCCTTGGCGGACGGCTCGATGCGACTAATGTGATCGACAATCCGATCGCGACCGGCATCGCGCAGCTCGGGCTCGATCATCAGAGCTATCTCGGCAACACGATCGAAGAGATCGCCGGGGAAAAGGCCGGGATTGCAAAACGCGGCGTGCCGCTGGTGACGATGCGCTATCCCTCAAGCGTTGCAGCGCGGGTCGCGGCACGGGCGAATGCGGTCGGCGCGCCCGTTGCTGCGCTTGGCCAGGGCTGGTCGCTTCGGGTCGGCGAGACTGTCCGCTACGAAGATGGCGGCGGAGCGATCGAGACCGGCCTGCCGCGCATGATCGGCCCGCATCAGCCAGAGAATCTTGGCCTGGCGATAGCGATGCTGCGCCGGCAGAAGGCGTTGATCATCCCGCCCGCTGCCTACCGCGCCGCCGCTGAATGGGCCGAATGGCCCGCGCGGATGCAGCGCCTCGCGAGCGGACCACTCGTTGATCTGTTGCCGGCAGGAAGCGAATTATGGCTCGACGGCGGGCATAATCCCGCCGCCGCCGGACCGGTCAGCGCCGCGCTGGCCGCGCGCGCCGGCGCGCGCCCGGTGCATCTGATCGTCGGCATGCTCGCCAACAAGGATCCGCACGGGCTGATCGGCCCGTTCGCGTCGTTTGCGCGCTCGCTCCAGTCACTGCCCGTGCCGGGTCACGAGCATCACGCGCCCGCAGCATTAGCGTCGATTGCCACCGATCTGGGGATCAACGCCCAACCGGCCGAGAATATCGGAGCAGCACTCGCCAATCTGGCCCGTCGCGCCGATCCAGCCAACCCGCCTGTCGTGCTGATCGTGGGCACATTATATCTGGCTGGCGCGGTGCTGCAGGCGAATGAACAAACGCCCGACTGACTTATTGAGATTGACTTGCAATAGCGTGTAGCTGATGGTGCGATCTTCTAGGAGGTGCCACGACGTGCAGCTACCCATTTTTTCCACGACCTTGCCTGCCGCGCTCCCCGACAGCCCCTCGTGCCGACTGTTGCTGCTCGCGATGCGTCGGCTTGGAACGCATGGCATCGATGACGCGGTGATCGCGCATCACTTTGCGCGCAATTTCGGCATCAACTTCCGCCGTCCGCTCATGCTGGCGCGCGTTCTCGTTCAAGAAATCGCGCAGGCATCGTGCTCAACGATTGAAATAGCGCCGTGTTGCTGCCCGCGGATGACTTCTTGCGAGGCAGCGCTCTTGGCGGCAGCGCGGCGCTTGCCCAATGATGAGCAGGGAGCAGGGCTGCTCCTCGCAGATCTTCTCGGCAACCGGCACCCTGAGCGCCCCCTTGCCAGTCTCAGCGCGCTCGTCGCGTCATTTGCCGATGCTGGCCGGCCAATCGACCGTCAGTAGCCCCGAGAAACGTTCACGCGGCGACCTCTGCCTCCTCCACGCCGGCGGTGCCGATCGACTGATCCACCAGCCCGGTGCGCATCATCCACCAGAACATCAGCACGCCCGGAAACGCGACCACGGTCGTCATCCAGTAGAAATTGACGTAGCCGAATTGTTCGACAAGCGCGCCCGCAGTTGTAGCCGTCAGCAACCGCCCTACCACGCTCGACGCCGCAGAAATCAGCGCATATTGCGAGGCGGTGAAGCGCAGATCACACAGCGCGGCGAAATAGGCGATCACTGTCACGCCGCCGATACCACTGGCGATGTTCTCGAAAGCGATCGCGCCCGCTAGCCCCCAGTTGCTGTGCCCGGCACCAGCCAGCACCGCAAAACTGGCATTCGACACCGCCATCAGCACAAGACTGAGCAACACCGAGCGCTTCATGCCCAACGCGGCATAAAGCGCACCGCCAATGAAGATGCCAATTAGATATGCCCAAAAGCCGACCCCCACGTCGAAAATCGCTATCTCATCGTTGGTGAACCCCAGATCGTTGAGCATCAGCCGGAGCACGATCTGGCCGAGCGTATCACCGATCTTGTGGATCAGGATGAACACCAGCACGATAAAGGCACCCTGGCGCTGGAAGAATTCGGTGAACGGCCCGATAATCGATGCGGCGATCTCGCTTACGCCGCGACGCATCGTCGGTTCGCGGTGACGTTCTGGCTCACCAAGGACGAGCCCAGTCAGCATCGCCGGCAGCGCGAACAGGGCGCAGGCAAGATAGGCGCCGCTCCAGCCGATCCGCGCGGCGAGCACCAGCGCCAACGCCCCCGCCGCGACCGATCCGATCCGCCAGCCATATTGCGTCATGCCCGATCCAACACCGAGCTGATAAGGCTTCAGCTGCTCGATACGATAAGCGTCAATGACGATGTCGAAGGTCGCACCGGCAAAGCCGACCAATATCGCTGCGACCACCGTGGCGCCGATATCCGCCCTTGGATCGACGAGCGCGAGATTGGTGACGGCGGCCATCACCAATATCCCGGCCAAGATCAGCCACGAGACGCGCTGCCCTAGTCTTCCGAGCCCGGGAATACGAATGCCGTCGACGACCCACGCCCAAAGCGGCTTGAGATTATACACCAGGAAACCAAGCGTGAAGGCGGTGATAGTCTTCTTGTCGATGCCGTCTTGCGCTAGCCGGCTGGTCAGCGTCGCGCCGATCATCGCATAGGGAAAGCCCGATGAGATGCCGAGGAAGAACGCAGCGATCGGGGCCTTTTCGAAATAGGGTCGGATCCCCGACAGCCAATCGTTTCCGCCCGCCGCCGTTGCCATCGCCCACTTGCTCCCCGCCAGATTCAGGCCGACACTAGCCGGAAAAGTGGAGGAGGACAGCCATGAACGTGCATGCACCACAGCGCCTGAAACCGACCGAGGGGCAGTTGGCGCTTGCCGCTATTCTCGCCCATGGCGGCGCACGGTCGAGCCCGGGCATCACCCATGTCGATGCCGCGGCCTACACGTCGTCTGAT
>JBBQAG010000099.1:0-9220 GCA_038315875.1 Sphingomonadales bacterium
GACCGAGCGGGAGAAGCAAAGTGAAGCGCTTGATCATCATCGCGACGTTGGCGCTGGCCGGCTGTGGCGCCGCCAATGGCCTGAAACCCGGCAAGGGTGCCTCACTGCCGATCAAGCCCTATGGCGCGCCCGAAACGCCAACCCCCGCCCAGCTGGTGACGGCATCGGCGCAGGCACGGCCCGGGCGGAGCGACGAACTGTTGCTGAAATCGGAGTCGCGGCGCGGCGATGAATTCGATCTGCCGCCGCCGAACTGAACCGCGTGGATCATTTTGCTCTGAGAGACGGCGCGCTTTTCGTCGAGGATGTGCCGCTTGCCGCGATTGCAGAGGCGGTCGGCACCCCCGTCTATGTCTATTCGACGGCCACGCTGGTGCGCCATGCCGATGTGTTCCGCCAGGGCCTGGCGGACGCGGGCAAGGTACATCTGGCCTATGCGATCAAGGCCAATCCCAATCTGGCGGTGCTGCGGGTGCTCGCCAATGCCGGCTACGGTGCCGACGTCGTATCTGGCGGCGAGCTTTCGCGCGCGCTGGCAGCTGGGATCGCGGCGAGCGACATCGTCTTTTCGGGTGTCGGCAAGCAACGCGCCGAACTCGAACAGGCGCTGAGCGTCGGGCTTGGCCAGTTCAATCTCGAGCTGGAAGAGGAGGGTCAGGTCCTTGCGGCCCTCGCTGCCGCGCGCGGGATGACGGCGCAGGCGACGTTGCGCGTCAATCCAGATGTCGATGCCGGCACCCATGCCAAGATTTCGACGGGCAAGGCGGAAAACAAGTTCGGCGTGCCGATCGATCAGGCACCGGCGATCTTCGAGCGGCTGGCCGGTACGCCGGGGCTCAATCTGCGCGGGATTGCGGTGCATATCGGCAGCCAGCTTGGCGATCTCGCGCCGCTCGAGGCCGCCTATGTCCGCCTCGGCCAGCTCGTCGGGCAATTGCGGGCGGCAGGTCATGTGATCGACCGGGTCGATCTCGGCGGCGGGCTCGGCGTTCCCTACAAGCCCGGCGATGTCATGCCGAGCCCTGCCGAATTCGGCGCGATGGTCGCGCGGGTGACGAAGGGCTGGGATGTCGAGCTGATGTTCGAGCCCGGCCGGGTCATCGCTGGCAATGCCGGCGTGCTGCTCACCAAGGTGATCTGGGTGAAGCCCGGTGTCGTTCATCCTTATGTGATCGTCGATGCGGCAATGAACGATCTTGCGCGCCCTGCGCTCTACGATGCGTGGCATGATTTCGTCGCCGTGCGCCCGACAGGCGTCAGGATGATCGCCAATATCGCAGGCCCCGTCTGTGAAAGCGGCGATACCTTTGCAATGGCACGCGAAATCGATGCCGTAGCGGCTGGCGATCTCGCGATATTTCGCACCGCCGGCGCTTACGGCGCGACGATGGCGAGCACCTACAACAGCCGCCCGCTGGTGCCCGAAGTGCTGGTGAGCGGCGACAGGTTCGCAGTCGTCGCCGACCGGATCGATCCGTCGACGATCCTCGCCGCCGAGCGCGTGCCCGACTGGCTGAGCGCAATTGGTTGAGGCTGCGACGCTGCACAGCCTGCCGCTGTTCGTTCGGCTCGAAGGGCGCACGGTCATCCTGCTCGGCGACGGTGAGGCCGCAGCGTCGAAGCGACGACTGCTCGACCGCGCGGGCGCCGCAATCGTCGGCGAGCACGACACTGCAGCACTCGCCATCGTCGCGATCGAGGATGAGGCGGAGGCGACTGCGGCGGTCGTACGGCTTAAAGCACGCGGCGTGCTCGTGAACGCCGTCGACCGGCCCGCCTTGTGCGATTTCACGCTGCCAGCGATAATCGACCGGTCGCCGGTGCTCATCGCGATCGGCACGGGCGGGGCATCGGCGGGGTTGGCCGCAGCGCTGCGACAAAGGCTGGAGGCCATGCTGCCCGCCACGCTGGGCCGGCTGGCAAGCGATCTTTTCGGCGCTCGATCCGCGCTACGGGCGCGCTTTCCCGATGCGGCGGAGCGTCGGCGCGCGCTGGGATCGGCGATGGCGGCTGGCGGCCAGCTCGACCCGCTTGGCTTCGATCCCGATGTCGCGTTCTGGCTTGACGATTATGTCGATGCGCCGGGCCGGGAATTATTCACGATGGAGCTTTCCTCGGCCGATCCCGATGATCTCACTCTGCGGCGGGCACGCCAGCTGGCGCTTGCCGACCGGGTGTATCACACCGAAGATGTGCCGATTGCGATCCTCGATCGTGCACGTGCCGATGCCGAGCGCATTGCGGCTGCGGCGCCGCCCGACAATGATCTGCCGGGCCTGTCGGTTTTCGTGGCGATGCGCGCATGAGCGGCTTTGCCTTCTGCGTCCGCGGCAAGGAAATCGTCCGGAGCGAGCCAAAAGAGGCGCTTCGCGCTGATGGCGAGCTGATCTGGGTGCATCTGACGACCAACGATGCCGAGGCGCAGGCCTGGCTCACCGATGAAGCAGGATTGCCCGAATTCATCGTCGATGCGCTTACCGCCACCGAAACCCGCCCGCGCTGCGACCAGATCGGCGCCGGCGCCTATCTGAATCTACGCGGTCGATCGAGCGACGAGATGTCGATGTCCGATCCGCTCGCCTCGGTGCGGATTTGGGCCGTTGCAGGCCGGGTCTATTCCGTCACGCGGCATCCGCTGACCGCGATCGATCTGGTGATGGAAGCGGTGGCCGGCGGCGGCGTTCACGATCCGGGCGATCTGATCGCCGAATTCGCAACCGCGATCACCACCGAACTGGATCCCGAAGTGGCCGATCTCGGCGATCTGCTTGACGATTGCGAGGCCGATCTGGATGCCGAGCGGATATTCGAGCTGCGGCGCACCGTGACAAAGGTGCGGGTCCAGTCGATCGGCTATCGGCGATTTCTGGCACCGCAGCGCGCCGCTATCGAAAAACTTGCCGCCTTGCCCGTCGCCTGGCTCCAGGACGACGACCGGATGCATCTGAGCGCCGCTGCCGACCGCGCCGCACGGATGGCTGAGGAGCTCGAATCGATCCGCGAACGATCGGCGCTGACGCATGAGGCGCTTACCGATCTGCGCGCCGAGCAGATCGATCAGCGGGCGCTTGTCATCTCGGTCGTGGCCATGATCTTTCTGCCGCTGACCTTTCTCACTGGCCTGCTTGGCATGAATGTCGAGGGCATTCCCTATGCCAGAGAGCCATGGGCATTTGACGGCGTTGTCGCGCTTTGCGTCACGGTCTCGTTCATGATCGCGGCATATTTTATCAGGCGACACTGGTTCCATTGAGCCGCTCGAACTTGTCGTTCAGTGCCTGAAGCGAGGCGATGAGCCGCAGCCGATCCGCCCGCGTTTCCGCCAGTTGTACGCGTGCTTCGCCCAATTCCATCGCGCGTGCGGCGATCCGCGCATCCAGCGTCGCGTTTGAGCGCTTCAGGTCGGCGATCCGCTTGGCACGCGCCATCACGCGCTCGATTCGCGCAGCGAGCACTTCGAACGCAAAGGGCTTGGCGACATGATCGTCTGCACCCGCTGCCAACGCCTCCACCGCCGCGCCAGTATCGCTGCGCGCGGTGACCATGATGACAGGCAGATCGGCGGTATCGCGGCTGGCGCGGATTTCGCTCAGCACATGCATGCCCGACATACCGGGCATCACCATATCGAGCAGCACCAGGTCGAAGCCGCGTGCCGCAACGAGATCGAGCGCTTCGGCGCCATTGTCACTCAGCGCGACCAGATAACCGAGATTGGCGAGCCTGCGACCAATGACATTCAGATTGGTGCGACTGTCATCGACCGCGAGGATCGTTCGCGTCATGCCGCGGCGCAGCGCGCCACCTTCGATCTCGTCACGAGAAAACAGTTCCATCGCCGCCCCCGGGGAATTGCGTCGAAAAAAGGTGTACGCCCGGCTTCCTCAGCAAAGGGTTAACGCAGCGGCAACCATCAAGACCTTGCATCGGCATGGTCTCGCGGGCAGGCCGGCATCCATGAACCAGCGCTTCGATGCGATCGTGATCGGCGGTGGCCATAATGGCCTTGTATGTGCCTGGTATCTCGCGCGCGCGCGCAAGCGCGTATTGGTGCTCGAGCGGCGCGACGTGGTGGGCGGTGCCGCCGTAACCGAGGAATTCGCGCCCGGTTTTCGAAATTCCACCGCCAGCTATACGCTCGGCTTGCTCGATCCGCGGATCATCGCCGATATGGGGCTGAACGGCCATGGCTTGCGGATCGTAAACCGCCCTTATTCGAACTTCCTGCCGCTTGAGGACGGGCGCTCGCTGCTGATGGGCGGCGGGCAATCGCAGGCAGCGATCGCGCGCTTTTCGGCGAAGGATGCCGCCGCCCTGCCCGAATATGAGCGGCGCCTGGGCGCTGTCGCAGCAGTGCTCCGCTTGCTTGCCGATCGCGCGCCGCCCGATGTCGCGGGTGGGCCGAGCGATTTGCTGGGCGCGATCGATCAGGCCTGGCGGCTGCTGAAGCTGCCAATCGAGGCAAAGCGCGATGCGCTCGATCTGTTCACCCGCTCAGCACGCGAAGTACTCGATGGCTTTTTCGAAAGCGATCCAATCAAGGCAGTACTTGGCTTCGACGCCGTGGTCGGCAATTATGCCAGCCCTGATACGCCGGGCAGCGCCTATGTGCTGCTCCACCACGTCTTCGGCGAAGTAAATGGCCAGCCGGGCGCCTGGGGCCATGCGATCGGTGGCATGGGCGCCGTTACCCAGGCAATGGCCCGCGCCTGCGAGGCGGCGGGCGTGACGATCCGCACCGATGCAACCGTAGCGCGAGTGCTCACCGACGAGCGTCGCGCGCAAGGCGTGGAGTTAGCCGATGGCACGCGGATTTCGGCGCGGATCGTGGCGGCAAACATTCATCCCAGAACATTGCTGCTTGATCTGATTGCGCCTGAACTACTCGATCCCGCCTTCCGCGCCCGGATGGAACGCCACGCCAATGGATCGGGCACTTTTCGGATGAATGTCGCGCTTTCCCAACTGCCTAGGTTCACCGCGCGCCCGGACGTCGGCGATCACCTGAAGAGCGGCATCATTCTTGCGCCAAGCCTGGATTATATGGACCGTGCCTTCGGCGATGCGCGCGCGCATGGATGGTCTCGCTCGCCGATCGTCGAGATGTTGATCCCCAGCCTGATCGACGACAGCCTGGTCGATGAAAGCCTTGCCCCGCCCGGTGCGCATGTCGCGAGCCTGTTCGCGCAGCATTTCGATCCCGCCGTCGCTGGCGGGTGGGAGCAGCACCGGCAAGCCGCCGCCGATGCGGTCATTGACACAGTCGAGGGGTTCGCGCCGGGTTTCCGCGCAAGCATCGTCGGGCGGATGGCGCTCTCTCCCGCCGATCTGGAGACGCGCTTCGGGCTGGTCGGCGGCGATATCTTTCATGGGCGCATGTCGCTCGATCAGCTTTGGGGCGCACGACCGATGCTCGGAATTGGCGCGCACCGCATGCCGATCAAAGGGGTTTGGCTGTGCGGATCGGGTGCCCATCCGGGCGGCGGCGTCACTGGCAGGCCGGGCCGCAACGCCGCGCGAGCGATCTTGAAGGGCTAAAAACGCCAGAGCAGGATGACTTTAGGTCGGTCCACGACGACAACCCGTTCGTGTCGAGCGAAGTCGAGACACTACGCGCAGCGCTTGGGGCATGTTTCTCGACTTCGCTCGAAATGAACGGGTCAAGGTAAAGTCATCGCACTCTAGTTGACGCGCACGCTGCGCCAGGCGTCGGCGATCTCGCCGAGATTTTGGGCGACATCGACAAATGGCTGTGGATCGATGCCGAGGCTGGCATCGATGATCGTCCGGCGCGCACCACGATAGAGATTGGCAAGCGTGATCGACAGATCGCCACCACGCTCGAAATCGAGCCCCGCTTCCAGCGCAAACAGGATCGCCATCGCGCGCATCGTCTTGTCGCTTTTTACCGCGCGATTGCCGGCCCTTGTCGCTGACGCGGCGGCGCGGAGCGCCCGGCCAAGCTCGTCATAAAGGAGCGCAACGAGCTGGTGCGGATCGGCCTCACCCGTCCGCCCGACGATATCGATCTGGCGGTAGGTGGCATCGGGATTGCGCCCGATCGTCGTCGCATAATGCGTCATCAGTTCGTCGGCTTCGGCGCAAATTGCTGCGTCAGGAAGGATTGCGTCGCCTTATACGCCGCGATCCGCGCGTCCGATCCCGAAAATTGCTTGGTCAGGCGGGTGCGGATCACCTCGGCATCGCTTGCTGCCTTGGCGCGGGCATCGCCAATCGCGCTTTGCTGTTTGGTGTACCGCGTCTCGCTTGCGCCGAGCCCGAAGGTGGTGTCGGTCACCTGATCGGCGATCGCCTGAAAAGCGGCAGCAATGCCACCGCCAGTGGCACCAGTGCCGTTGCGAAACAGCGTCTCCACCGCGTCGGGATAATCGGTGAGCACTTTGGTCAGCCGATCGGCATTGACGCTCAGGGTCCCGTCGCGGTTGGTCGCAATGCCGATATCGGCCAGCGTGCTGGGGGCGCCGGCGGTGGCAGGCGTGGCCAGCTGGGTCAGCGTCAGCCGGCGCAGCGACTGCTGCAGCGTGCGCGTTGCCGGATCGTTGAACAGTGCGCCGGTCGATGCATTGGTCTGCGCCTTCACGGTGCCCTGAAGGCTGTTGAGCGCAGCAACCAGATCGTTGACTGAACTGCGGATGTTATCGGTTGGCGTGGTGCTGCCAAGGGCGACGATCGTGCCGGGCGCCGCCGAGACGAGATCAAGCTTCACCCCATCGATCAGATCGCTGACTGAATTGGTCGAGCGCCTGAGCGCAACCCCGTCGACGGCCACGATGGCATCCTGGGCGGCACTGCCGATCGTCGTGCCGCTCGCACCAACAGCGATGTCGAGCGCAGCGAGCCCGGGCGCGCCCGAATCCTCGGTCGCCGTGAGCGTGAAGGCCTGGGCGGCGCCGGTCTTGCTCTTGATTGAGAGACGCGCACCGTCGGCATCGGTCAGCACCGTTGCCGTCACCCCAGCATTCTTGGCGTTGATCGCAGCCGCAACCCCGTCAAGACTGGAATTGCTCGAATCGATCGTGATGTCGATGGCGGCGGTGGCCCCGGGTGTGAAGCCGGTCAGCTGGCCGTTCGCCACCGTCGCGGTGCCGAACGTCAGCGTCAAAACGCCGGTGCCGATTGGATCGGTGCGGCTGGCGAGCGGCACCGTCGTCGCGGTCTGCCCCTTGGCAAGTTGGCGGACCTCGATCGTGTTCGACAAGCCGGTCAGCTTGGCGCCGGCGAGCGCCGAGGCCGTGACCACCCCGGCATTGGAGCTGGTCGGGGTGGTGGAAAGCGTGCCGCCAGTCGCCAGCGACTTGAGCCCGCTGGCGAAATCGGTGACGTTGCTCTTGAGTTGGCTGATGCCGGAAATCTGCGCGGAAAGCGCGCGGTCCTGGCGATCAAGCTGCGAATTCTTGGCGGAAAACTGGGCAGTGACGAGCTGGCTGACCAACGACGTGATGTCGATGCCCGATCCGGCTCCCAATGTGTTGATGATCGAATCGACCATGATGTGTTCCCGGTTGCGCTAAAGGATAGATCGACCGCTGGCGCGATAAGTTTAGGATTCGCCTGCCGATTTGTCGGAAATCTGCACGCCGTTTTCGTCGAAGCGCGCGCTCGGCGGCACGGTGATCGTCGGCGGCGCGGCGCCTGCGCGCGCATTCAGGCCAAACACGAACGCCAATACCGTCGCGATCGCCAGATACAGATCGTCGCGAACCTCCTGGCCCTCGCGGCTGGTGTAATAGACGGCGCGGGCGAGCATTGGATATTCGAGCACGGGTTTGGCGTTTTCCGCTGCCAGTTCGCGGATCGCCTGGGCGGTGACGCCGCGACCCTTTGCAACCACCACCGGCACCTGATCGGACCCGCGTTCATAACGCAGCGCGACCGCAAAATGCGTCGGATTGGTGAGCACGACATGCGCGGTACTGACGGCCTTGCGCATGTTCCGTTTGGCGATGTCATGCCGGCGCTGGCGCTGAGCTGCCTTGTTTTCGGGATTGCCCTCGCTTTCCTTGTTCTCGTCCTTGATCTCCTGCTTGCTCATGCGCAGCTTTTGCAGCAGCTGGATCAGCTGGACGGGCACATCGACGCCGGCAATGATCACCAGCCCGGCTGCCATTGCGAACAACGTGCCGATCAGCATGTCGCCAAGCGACGAAACACTGCGCCGTACGTCCGAAGAGGCAAGCCCAATCGATTGCGTGGAGACGTGCCAGAGCATGTAATAGCCGATCGCGCCGAGCAAGATCACCTTAAGCAATGACTTGCCGAGCTCCACCCAGCCCTGCGGCCCGAAGATGCGTTTCAGCCCCGAGGCCGGGTTGATCCGCGATCCTTTGGGCGACATCAGCCCGCCATTGAAGGTCAGCGCGCCAAGCCCGGCCTGGCTGAAAATTGCCGCCAGCATCGTGATCACGAACAGCGCGATCATCGAAGGCGCGATCTGCCAGCCGGCTGCCGCCAGCGGCCGCATCGGCTGAAAATCGTCGACATCGCCAGCGCCGAATTGGAAGCTCGTCACCATCAGGGCCTTGCACGCTGCAAGCAGTGAAGGACCGAACAGCGCCAGCCACCCGCATCCGGCCAGCACCACCAGGGCGGTGGCGAACTCGCGGCTGCGCAGCACCTGGCCGTCGTCAAACGCCTTTTGCTTGCGCTTAGCGGTTGGTGCTTCTGTCTTTTCGCCGAATTCGTCTGCCATCAGCCGAGCACCAGCGATTGTGTCGCAGCCAGGCCTTCATCGATGATGACGAGCAGGTAATCGCCCATCGCCGGAAAGCCGAGCGCGAGCGCGACGACGCCGACCGCAAGGCTCGCCGGCAGCCCGACCGCGAACAGGTTGAGCGACGGTGCCGAACGCGAGATCATTCCGACGACGAGGTTGAGGCAGAGCAGCAGGAAGCCGACCGGGAGTGCGAGCAGGAGCCCGGCGAGGAAGGTATAGCCGCCGAAAAAGGCGATGTTCTCAAGCTGCTGCGGTTTCAGCCAGGCGCCGCCGGGCGGGAGCGCGACATAGCTTTTCACGATCATCTCGACGAGAATCAGGTGGCCGTTGACGCTGAGGAAGAGCAGCGTGAGCATCATCGAGAAGAACTGGCCGAGCGCCGGGGTCGACTTGCCGTTCTGCGGGTCGATGGTGGAGGCGAAGCCGATTCCCATCGACGTGCCGATCAGCTCGCTCGCGATCATCGGCGCGGCAAACGCAATCTGC
>JBBQAG010000126.1:0-5575 GCA_038315875.1 Sphingomonadales bacterium
TCTTGCCGATATCGGGCTGGTCAGTTTTGCGATGCTCTCGGGCGGCAAGGGTTTGCACGTGGT
Organism: Sphingomonadales bacterium; assembly: GCA_038315875.1. GTDB lineage: Bacteria > Pseudomonadota > Alphaproteobacteria > Sphingomonadales > Sphingomonadaceae > Sphingomonas. The sequence continues at coordinate 64 of JBBQAG010000126.1, forward strand.
CGTGCCGCTGAAGCCGGGGCATGATTGGGAGACGCACAAGGATTTTGCGCGCCGCTTTGCTGAGGCGATGAGCATGGCCGATCCCGATCGCTTCGTTGCAACGATGTCGAAGGCGAAGCGCAAGGGACGGATCTTCATCGATTGGCTGCGCAATCAGCGCGGCGCGACCGCCGTGATGCCCTATTCTGCCCGGGCGCGCGAACACGCGCCGGTTGCGGTGCCGATCGCGTGGGATGAATTGCCCAATGTGCAGGGCGGCGGCGACTGGCACATCGGCGACGCTGCGGCGCTGCTAGATCGCGCCGGCACATCGGCATTGAAGGGCTGGGGATTTGCCGATCAGTCGTTGCCGGGGATTTGACGTCTGCCCTCAGCCGAGGATTTCATAGCCGATCGGCTTGAAGCTGCCGCCGTTGGACAGCGGCGCCGAACAAGCCGTGAGGGCGCAAAGCAAATCCATCTCCGCATGAAAGACCGTGAAGTCGCCCGCCTTGCTGATCGGTGGATCGACGCCGACCGCGCCGCTCGCGCCATCGACAGGCACGTTCATGAAGATGTTGAACGCGACCGGGATACGGTCCGGCGAAATACCGTGGGGCGCGATGGTGGCGGCGATGTTGCCGAAGCAACCGCGGTGAGGCTCCGCATCGCCATAAAGGATGCGAAACATCTCAGCGCTGCATGGAGTCAGGAGGAAATCATGGCATCCGACGCGATCCTCGCCGATCGTCATCATCACATTGCTGCGGTTCGACCAGAGTCGATCGCCGGTCGTGAATTTTATCTTGGCAGCATAATCGATCGTGCGGCCATTGCTCAGCACTTCGTCATGATCGCCGGCGTTGAATGCCAGCAGATCGCCAACCTGACCGCCTTCGATATCGGTTACCTTGAGTTGCTGGCCACGCTTCAGCGCAAAGGCGACGCCGCTTCTGGGCGGAATGACGAACATCGGCTGAGTGTTTCCTCGATCGGGGTTGATCTGCCTAACCGGCGAGCGCGTTCCTTGTTCCGCCATGCTCGCCGGAACCGTTACGGTGCCAGACTGGTTATGCCGCGATGACCGATGACGTCCTCGATTGCCTGATCATTGGCGGCGGCCCCGCTGGGCTGACGGCAGCGATCTATCTTGCCCGCTTTCACCTCGGCATTCTGGTGGTCGATCGCGGCGGCGGGCGCGCCCGGATGATCCCATGCACGCATAATCATGCAGGCTTCCCAGGTGGCATCGCCGGCAATGATTTGGTCGATCGCATGGCCGAACAGGCGCGCCAATTTGGCGCCCGCATCGAAGACGGAGAGGTCGCGCGGCTGGAAACAGGTGCTGGTGACGATGGCATTTGGAGGATAGCGCTAGGCGACGGTACCGAGCTCCGTGCGCGCGCGGTATTGCTCGCTACCGGCGTCACCAATTCGCGGCCCGCAATGGCTGATGGGCTTCACGACGAAGCGCTGGCGCGAGGCCTGCTCCGTTACTGCCCGGTGTGTGACGGCTTCGAGGTGACCGACCGGCGACTTGCTGTGATCGGCACCGGCGAGCACGGCGCGAGCGAGGCGCAATTCGTGCGCGGGTTCACCCGCGACGTGACGTTGATCGCCGAGCGTGGTGCCCATGATCTGTCATCAAAAAGCCGCGACGATTTAGCAGCAACCGGGATCACGCTGATCGATGGGCCAGTGACCGGCTACTCGATCGATGGCGACCGATTGGCGATATCGTTGCCTGACGGGCGTCAGACCTTCCAATCAATCTACCCGGCGCTCGGCAGCGTCATCCATTCTCAACTGGCGATCGCGGCAGGTGCGAAGGGTACCGAGGAAGGTTGCCTGGTCGTCGATTCTCACCAGCGGACCAGCGTCCGCCGGCTTTACGCGGCAGGTGACGTTGTCATCGGGCTCGATCAAATCAGCAGCGCCATGGGGCAGGCGGGCGTCGCCGCGACGGCAATTCGCAACGATCTCGCCGAAGAAAAGTCGATAATGCGCTGAGAAGGCGTGACATCTCGCATGATGGAACGTATAAAGAACAAATGTCGCAGCTCGATGTCCGCCAAAAGCTCGAAATCCTTGCCGATGCTGCCAAATATGATGCGTCCTGCGCCTCATCGGGAACTGCCAAGCGGCATTCGAAGGACGGCAAGGGGCTTGGGTCAACCGAGGGGATGGGCATCTGCCACGCTTATGCGCCGGACGGGCGCTGCATCTCGCTGCTGAAAATCCTGCTGACCAACAGCTGCATTTTCGACTGCCATTATTGCATCAACCGGAAGAGCTCGAACGTCCGGCGCGCACGCTTCACCGCGAAGGAAGTCGTCGATCTGACGATCGCTTTCTACAAGCGCAATTATATCGAGGGGCTATTTCTTTCATCGGGCATCATCGGCAGTTCCAATTACACGATGGAGCAATTGGTCGAGGTGGCGCGCAGCCTGCGCGAGGATCATTTGTTCAGGGGCTATATTCACCTGAAAACGATCCCGGATGCCGATCCTGCCCTTGTCGCTGAGGCCGGTCGCCACGCCGATCGCATCTCGATCAACGTGGAGTTGCCTACCGCGACGGGGCTGAAGCGGCTTGCGCCCGAGAAATCTGCCGATCGGATCGCCGGCGCAATGGGTGAGATGAAGCACGCAATCCTCGATGCCCGCGATGCCAGCAAGCGCTACAAATCGGCGCCGCGCTATGCACCTGCCGGCCAGTCTACACAGATGATCGTCGGGGCAGACGCCGCGACCGATGCCGATATCGTCCACCGTGCGAGTGGGCTCTATGATGCATTTGGCATGCGCCGGGTCTATTATTCGGCATTTTCGCCAATCCCCGATGCGAGCGCGATCCTGCCGCTCAGGCGCCCGCCGCTGATGCGCGAGCATCGGCTCTATCAATCGGATTGGTTGATGCGCTTCTATGGCTTTGCACCCGCCGAAGTCGTGAGCGCGACGACCGAGGGCATGTTGCCGCTCGATATCGATCCCAAGCTCGCCTGGGCGCTGAAATTCCGCGAGCAATTCCCTGTCGATATCAACCGTGCGCCAAAGGCAATGCTGCTCAGGGTGCCGGGGCTCGGTACGCGGGCGGTAGGGCGCATCCTGACGAGCCGGAAGTGGCGTCGGCTGAGGCTGGACGATGTCGCGCGGCTGACCGTATCGATCGCCAAGCTCCGTCCATTCATCCTGACCGACGATTGGCGCCCGACTCTGCTGCTCGATCGGGCCGATCTGAGAAACCGCGTCGCGCCCAAGACCGAGCAACTGGAGCTTTTTGCAGCCTGATGGGTTCGCCTGATCGCGCTGTTCGATGGGAGGGATGAGGCTGGCCACTGATCTGCACACCGTCACGATCCACGCGCCCGACGACTTCGACGGCTGGCGCGATGCGGCCCGCGGATTGATCCTGGCCGGCGTGCCCCCCGAAAACATCGTGTGGAGCGTTTCCCAGCCCGATCTTTTTGGCACCACGAACTCTTTGCCGGTCGGGGAGGGGACATTGGCGGTTCCGCGGGCCTTCATTGATCTCGCACGCAATGTCGTCTGCCACAGCGACCCCGAACGATTTGCCCTGCTCTACACATTGCTCTGGCGACTTCAGGGTACCCGTGAGTTGGTGAGCGATCAGGCCGATCCGCTGGTGCGACGTTGCGAGGATCTCGCCAAGGCGGTGCGGCGCGATGTTCACAAGATGCGGGCTTTCTTGCGCTTTCGGGAAATCGACGGCGTGTTTGTCGCCTGGTTCGAACCTGATCATCATATCGTCCGGGTGAATGCGGGCTTTTTCGTCCGGCGCTTTGCCAGCATGAAATGGTCGATCCTGACGCCCGAGCTCAGCCTGTTCTGGGACGGGGATACGGTGCGCGAGGGGCCGGGCATGCAGCGCGGCGATGCGCCCTCCGGCGATCCGATCGAAGAGGTTTGGAAGACCTATTACGCCGCAACCTTCAATCCTGCGCGGGTCAAGATCGGCGCGATGCTGAAGGAAATGCCAAAGAAATACTGGAAGAACATGCCGGAGACCGCCCTGATTGCCGGCCTGGTGGCAACCGCCCAATCGCGCGAGGGCGGCATGATGATGGCAGCGCAGACTCGCGAAGTGGACGATGCCGGCAAGCTGCAGGCGTTGGTGGCGCTGCGCGACGAGGCAGCGTCGTGTACGCGCTGCCCGCTATATGCGCCCGCCACCCAGACGGTGTTTGGCGAAGGGCCGGCGACGGCGCGACTGATGTTTGTCGGCGAACAGCCGGGTGATCAGGAGGATCTGGCGGGACGGCCCTTTGTCGGGCCTGCGGGGCAGGTGTTCGACCGGGCGCTGGCGGAGGCAGGGATCGACCGGACGGCGGTATACGTGTCGAACGCCGTCAAGCATTTCAAGTTCGAGCAGCGCGGCAAGCGGCGTATTCACGCCAAGCCCGGCGCGGGCGAGATCGATGCGTGCCGGTGGTGGATCGAGCAGGAAAGGGCGATCGTGGCGCCCGAGCTCACCATTGCCTTGGGCGCGACGGCGGCGCGCAGCCTGTTCGGCAAGACGATGATCATTGGCAAATCGCGCGGTCGCTCGCTCGATCTGCCGGGCGGCGGCACGGCGTGGATTACCGTGCACCCAAGCTATTTGCTGCGGATCGAGGACAAGGCGTTGGCAGCGGAGGAATATGCCTGCTTCGTCGACGATCTGCGATCCGCGCAGGCCGCGTTGAAACCGACGCCGCTGCTATAGCCCCAGCGCGCTCAGTCCCGGATGCTCATCGGGGCGGCGCCCGAGCGACCAGTGGAATTTGCGATCCGCCTCGGCGATTGGATGCTCGTTGATGCTGGCGATCCGGCGCTCCATCAGGCCGTTGCTGTCGAACTGCCAATTCTCATTGCCATAGGCGCGGAACCAATGGCCGCTGTCGTCGCGATATTCATAGGCAAAGCGCACCGCAATCCGGTTGCCGTCGTGGGCCCATACTTCCTTGATCAGCCGATAATTGAGCTCGCGGTCCCATTTGCGCGTCAGGAAAGCCTCGATCCGGTCGCGCCCGACGAAGAATTCCGCACGGTTTCGCCACTGGCTGTCGGGCGTATAGGCGAGCGCCACGCGCCCCGGGTCGCGGCTGTTCCAGGCGTCCTCGGCCAGTCGCGCCTTTTCGGCTGCGCTTGCATCGGTGAAGGGCGGCAGCGGCGGGCGGCTCATCGCGACATTCCTTTCAGAGCCGAATTTTCGGCTTCGAGCTCGGCGATCCGGCCCTCGAGCCTGGCGATTGCAGCGGCAACATCGTCAGCATCGAACTTCTGCGGAATATGCTGTGGGCAATTAATGTCCCACGCCTCGATATCGAACAGGATCGCGGCTTCCGCGCGCGCCTTGTATCCCTCGGTCATCAACTGCGCATTCAGCGCGGCATCCCCCTCTATCACGCGCGCACGGCCCCATAGCTTTACCCGGCGCCGATTGGCGTAATCCATCAGGAACAGGAACGCCTTAGGGTTTTCCGCAAGGTTGCCAGTGGAGATATATTGGCGGTTCCCGGTAAAATCGG
>JBBQAG010000059.1:0-16022 GCA_038315875.1 Sphingomonadales bacterium
CGGGGCCGGGAAAAATGACTTCGGGCATGAAAACCTGCTGACCAAAAACGGAGGCGCGCCGAACGCGGGATGCGCGGCTATAGAGGAAAGCGCCCGCTTGGCGCAATCATTCTAGGCGGCTAGGGCTAGGCGCGTGAAAAAGCGCATCTATCTCGATCATGCCGCGACCACGCCGATGCGCACCGAAGCGATCGCGGCGGTGGCCGAGGGCATGGCGCGCTGGGCCAACCCGTCGAGCCCGCATGCCGAAGGCCGCGCGGCGCGCGCGGCGCTGGAGGAGGCGCGGGCGCGGATCAAGGCGGCGCTTGGCTGGACCGGCGAGCTGATCTTCACCAGCGGCGCGAGCGAGGCGCTGTGGATCGCGCTCAACCGGACGAAGGTGGAGCGGCGGATCGTGTCGGCAGTGGAGCACGATGCGGTATTTCGCGCAGCACCGGGGGCGGATGTGTTGCCGATCGTGAACGGCGAGGCCGACGGCGACGTGCTGGGCAAGCATCTGGCCCGGCCGGGCAAGGCGATCATCGCCATCCAGAAGACCAACGGCGAAACGGGGACGCAGATCATCCCCTATCAGCATCCAGCCGCGATCGATCTGATCCGCGACGCTGGCGCGCTTTTGCTGAGCGATTGCTCGCAATCGGCAGGAAAATATCCACTGCCCGATGCCGATCTGATCGTCGTATCGGGGCACAAGCTGGGCGGGCCGCCGGGCATCGGCCTGTTGCTCGTCCGAGACCTGGCGATGCTGGAGCCAGTGGGCGGCCATGAATATGGCTACCGGATGGGCACCGAGAATCTGCCGGCGGCGCTTGGGCTTGCGGCTGCACTGGCGACGGGCGGCCTGGACAACTGGCAAAGCGACGTCGATCAGCGGTTCGCGCTCACCGACATATTCAACGCTGCCGGAGACGTGATTGCGCCCGGCGCGCAATCGTCGCACGTGTTTGCGGTGGCGATGCCCAATCTCTCCGCCGCCGCGCAACTGATCCGCTTCGATGCAATGGGCTTTGCCGTGTCGGCGGGCAGCGCCTGTTCCTCGGGCACGCTCAAGCGCAGTCGTGCTTTGGCGGCGTTCGGGGTCGACGAAGACACCGCCAGCCGCACGATCCGGGTCAGCTTTGGGTGGAACACCACGCCTGCCGATATCGACGCCTTTCGCGAGGCGTGGCTGGAGGTCGCGCATGACGCGGCAAAGCGCGCGGCATGATCTATCTCGATTATCAGGCGACGACCCCGCTCGCGCCCGAGGCATTGGACGCCATGCTGCCCTGGCTGCGCGACAACCACGCCAATCCGCATTCGGCGCACGCACCGGGCCGGGCAGCCAAGGCGGCGGTGGAAGTCGCGCGGAGCCGGATCGAGGCGCTGTTGCCGCCGGGCGGATCGCTCGCCTTTACCAGTGGCGCCACCGAGGCGCTCAACTGGGCGATCAAGGGCAGCACCGGCCCGATCGTGACGATCGCGACCGAGCATGCGGCGGTGCTCGATTCGGTCGCCGCGGAAAGGGCGAAGGGCCGTGCGGTTACGGTTCTGCCGGTCGGGCGTGACGGACTCGTCGATATCGGCGCGGCCGCGCGCGCGATTGCACCCGGCACTGGCCTGGTCGCGGCCATGCTCGTCAACAATGAGATCGGCGTGATCCAGCCGATCGCTGAACTGGCAGCGATCGCGCATGCGGCCGGCGCGTTGATGCTGTGCGACGCCGTGCAAGGCTATGGCCGCTTGCCGATTCCCGACGGTTGCGATCTTGTCGCGCTCTCGGCGCACAAGATCCACGGGCCAAAGGGCATCGGTGCCCTATGGGTGCGCGACGGGGTTTCGCTCGATCCGTTGCTGCATGGCGGTGGGCAGGAGGCGCTTGGGCGATCGGGCACGCTGTCTCCGGCGCTGTGCGCCGGCTTTGGCGTGGCGGCGGCATTGATGGGGGCGCGCGTCGATGAGGATTCAGCGCATGTCGCGCGGCTGTTCGGCATTGCAACCGAGCATCTGGGGAACGGTTGGACGATCAATGGATCGGCGGCGGATCGTTATCGGGGCAATCTCAACATCTGTATTGATGAGCTGGACGTGGCGCGCCTGATGTCCGATTTGCGCGATATCGCCTTTTCGGCGGGCTCGGCCTGTGCGAGCGGATCGGGCCGCGCGAGCCATGTGCTCGAGGCGATCGGTCTGTCCGATTCGCAGGCGCGGGCCAGCATTCGACTAGGTTTCGGCCGCTACACCAGCGAGGAAGAGATGACGACAGCCATGAACCACATCGAGGCCGCCGTCGCCGCGCAACGGATCTTGGCATGATCAGCGTCCGCTTCATTGCCACCGATGGATCGGTGCGAGAGGTTCAGGCAAAGCCGGGCGACCGCCTGCTCGATGTCGCACAGGCCGATGGCCAGCCGCTCGAAGGCACGTGTGAGGGGCAGATGGCCTGTTCGACTTGCCATGTGATCGTCGATGCCGATGATTTCGCCAAGCTGATGCCGGCGCGCGAGGAAGAGGAAGACATGCTCGACCTGGCGATGGGGGCGACGCGCACCAGCCGGCTCGCCTGCCAGATCTGGATCGATGCAAGCTATGACGTTCTCACGGTGCGAATGCCGCGAGAAATGCGGAACATGCAGGGCCGCTGAATGTTACGCCCTCAGTGCCCATCGCACGCGAAGGAGAGCTCGACATGAAAATGATTTCCATCCTCTCGGCCGGCCTGATCGGCGCCGCCGCCCTAGTTGCGACCCCGCTCGTTTCAGCCGCCGATGCGCAGCAGCGCGTGGTGCGCGAGCGTGTCGTCGTCCAGCACCACCGCACCGTCACGCGGAACAGCGGCTATGGTCATTATCGCAACAAGCGGGTGTGCAAGGTCACCTTCCGCAACGGTAATCGCATCCGTCGCTGCCGCACGATCCGCTACCGCTACTGATAACTTGATCCACCCGCCCGTCTCCCCCATATGCAACACGGGAGTCGGGCGGGCGTAGTCGTCGCCAACCTGGTCAGAGCCGGAAGGCAGCAGCCACAACGATTTTGCTGCGGGTCGTCCCGGCTCCCACCGCTCTCAATCAAAACGACGTGGCAAATTTTTCGCCGACGCTGGCGCCCCCGTGGCGCAGCGACTAGATCGGTCGTCGATGAGCGACTTTTCCCTCGATCTTGGCGAGCCCGCGCCACCGGCAGAGGCGTACCGCGTCCTCGCGCGTAAATATCGCCCGCAGAATTTCAGCGAGCTGATCGGCCAGGATGCGATGGTGACGACGCTCGGCAATGCCATCAAGCGCGGACGGCTTGCACATGCGTTCCTGCTGACGGGCGTTCGCGGTGTCGGCAAGACATCGACCGCGCGGCTGATCGCCAAGGCGCTCAACTGTATCGGCCCCGACGGCAATGGCGGTCCGACGATCGATCCGTGCGGGGTATGCAGCTTCTGCACATCGATCGCCGAAGGACGATGCATCGACGTTCTAGAGCAGGACGCTGCGTCGAACACCAAGGTCGAGCAGATGCGCGAGTTACTCGATAATGTCCCCTACGCGGCGGCAAGCGCCCGCTACAAAATCTACATCATCGACGAAGTCCACATGCTGTCCAATAGCTCGTTCAACGCGCTGCTGAAGACGCTCGAAGAGCCGCCGCCGCACGTCAAGTTCCTGTTCGCCACGACCGAGGTGAACAAAGTGCCGGTGACGGTCCTCTCGCGTTGCCAGCGCTTCGATCTCAGGCGGATCACCAGCCAAAAGCTGGCCGCCCACTTTGCCTATGTCGTTGGCGAAGAAGGCGTGGAGGCTGAGCCCGAGGCGCTGGCACTGATCGCGCGTGCCGCCGAAGGTTCTGCACGGGACGGTCTGTCGATCCTTGATCAGGCAATCGCGCATGCCGGGATGGAAGGCAGCGGCGTTCGCGCAGATGCAGTCCGCGACATGCTCGGCCTGTCCGATCGGGGGGCGATTCGCGACTTGCTCAGCGCCCTGCTCGAAGGGGACGGACCGGCAGCGCTTGGTTTGCTCCGCCGGCAATATGATCTGGGTGTCGATCCGGTGGGTGTGGTGCGCTCGTTGCTTGAGGCGATCCATGCCGTCACATTGACGAAGCTGGGTACACCGATCGACGCCGCCCAATCCGCCGAAGAGCGCGGCGCGCTGGTGGCCTGGGCGTCGGCGCTGTCTTTCGCGGCACTGCACCGGCTGTGGCAATTGCTGCTGAAGGGGCATGACGAGGTGGCGAGGGCAGCGCTTCCCATCGAAGCTTGCGAAATGGCGCTGCTGCGGGTGATTCACGCCGCCGCGCTTCCCGATCCAGGTGAATTGGCGCGGCAGGTGGCTGCCGGTGGGCCGCCTGCTGCAACACCGGCTCCCCCGGGCGCTTCATCGCGCGCCGAGCCCGAGCCTGCTGCGGCATCGGCGATGCCGGCTAGTTTTGATGCGGTGATCACGCTGCTCGACAGCAATCGCGAGGCTGGTCTTGCCGAGACGTTGCGGCTTACCGCGCGGTTGGTGCGCTATGCGCCACCCGCGATCGTATTGAGCAATGCCAAACCGATGCCGAGCGACCTTGTCCGCGATCTTGGCGAAGCGCTTCGCAAGCTGACCGGGGCGAAGTGGCACGTGACGATTGAAGATACCGCTGGCGCGCCAACGGTGCGTGAGGGGCAGGCCAGCGCACGCGCTGCCGAACTGGAGCAGATCAAGCAGGCGCCGATCGTCAAGGCGGCATTGGAAGCTTTTCCCGACGCCGAGGTGATCAGTTGGAATTTGAACGGACGGAGTTGAAGATGAAGGGTATCGAAGAGATGTTGGCCATGGCGCAGAATGTGCAGGCCGAACTCGCCAAGGCTCAAGCCAGTCTCGACACGATCGAGGTGGAAGGGGCGGCTGGCGGTGGCCTTGTGAAAGTGCGCGCATCGGCCAAGGGACGGATCATCGCGGTCGAGATCGACGACTCGCTGCTCCAGCCGAGCGAGAAGCAGATGCTCGAAGATCTGGTCGCCGCGGCGCTGAATGATGCTCGCGGCAAGGCAGACGCCGCCTCGAACGCGGAAATGGCCAAGATGACCAGCGGTTTGCCACTCCCACCGGGCTTCAAGCTACCTTTTTGAAGCTGGCCTGGAGTCCAAAGGTCTCCCGCCCGGTTCAGCGCAGGCAGGCATCAAGGCCGTCATTGCGCACCACCCCGGCCCGCCGCGCAATCGCATTGCCGTGCCGCCGCGTGAAACCCCGGGGTGCGATCGCCGCCCGCTTCTTCGGCAGCGGCAGGACGGCCGCGATCCTTCCCGCCTCGGCGGTGGTGAGCCTCGTCGCGTCATGGCCGAAATAGCGAATAGCGGCTGCATTGACGCCGTAGGTGCCGATCCCGGTTTCAGCGATGTTGAGATACACTTCCATGATCCGGCGCTTGCCCCAGAGATGCTCGATCAGAAAAGTGAAATAAGCTTCGATTGCCTTGCGCGGGTAGCCCCCGCCTTGAAACAGGAAGGCATTTTTGGCCGTCTGCTGGCTGATCGTCGAGCCGCCCCGCAGCCGACCGTCGCGCTGGCTGCGCTGGTACGCAGCGGCGATCGCCTCGAAATCAAACCCGTCATGCGAACAAAAGCGGGCGTCCTCGCCCGCGATTGCGGCCCGCGCCATGCTTGGATCGATCTTCGACAAGGGCAGCCAGCTCTTGTTGATGCTGTGCCCGCCAAGCGCATCGCCGATCATCGTCAGGGTGATCGGTGGGGCGACGAAGCGATAAAGCCCCACCCAGAGCACCGAAAGCAGGAGTGCCACGGCGATCAGTTTTGCTGTGAAAGAAAAAACCCGGCGGATCATTGATCCACCGGGTCGCATGAAGCCGGGCCGATGATCAAGCCCGATCGTTTCGATGGCGTTCAGATCAATAGGCTGCCAGCAGGCGCCGATCACCCGCAAGGCGCATCATCGCCTTTTGCAGCTTTTCAAACGCACGCACCTCGATCTGTCGCACGCGCTCGCGCGACACGCCATAAACCTGGCTCAATTCCTCAAGTGTCTTTGGGTCGTCGGTCAGCCGCCGTTCGGTGAGGATATGCTTTTCGCGCTCGTTGAGATCTTCCATCGCAGAGGCGAGCATCGTGTGGCGCACATCGGCTTCCTGCGCCTCGGCGACGACCGAATCCTGCAACGGCGCGTCGTCCGCCAGCCAATCCTGCCATTGGCCCTCGCCGTCTTCGCGCATTGGCACATTGAGCGACGTATCGCCGCCCATCGCCATACGGCGGTTCATGCTCGTCACTTCGGCTTCGGTAACGCCCAGATCCTTGGCGATCTTGGCCAAATCTTCTGGCTTCAGATCACCATCTTCGAACGCGTTAAGCTTGGCCTTCATCCGGCGTAGGTTGAAGAACAGCTTTTTCTGGGCGGCGGTCGTGCCCATTTTGACGAGCGACCAACTGCGCAGGATGAACTCCTGGATCGACGCGCGAATCCACCACATCGCATAGGTGGCGAGCCGGAAGCCACGATCGGCCTCGAACTTCTTCACACCCTGCATCAGGCCGATATTCCCTTCGGAAATCAGCTCGCTGACGGGCAGGCCATAGCCGCGATAGCCCATCGCGATTTTGGCCACGAGCCGCAGATGCGATGTCACCAACTGCGCCGCAGCATCAGTGTCGCCATGTTCCTCGAAACGCTTTGCGAGCATATATTCCTGCTCGGGGGCGAGTATCGGGAATTTCTTAATCTCGGAAAGATAGCGATTGAGGCTCGCCTCACCGCCCAAGGCCGGGATCGTCGCTGGGACGTTGCTGCCGCTTGCCATCATCAAATCTCCCATTTTCGGGGCGCGCCGCTGTTCAGCGGGAGCCGCCTCAACCTAGACCAAGAGTGTATCGAACAGTTCCTGCATGTCCGCAGCTATTTCGCTATCAAACGCCAAAGCGTTACTTTTCACTGGATGAATGAACCCCAGCCGAACGGCATGCAAGGCCTGCCGCCCGAAACGCAGCGTTTCCAATATTTCGCGATGGGCATGCTTTGTTCTAGCATAAACAGGGTCGCCGAGCAAGGCATGGCCGATCGACGCCATGTGGACACGCACCTGATGCGTGCGCCCGGTTTCAAGCCGGCACTCGATCAGCGACGCCTCGCGCAGCGGCTTGATCAGCCGGTAGTGCGTGACAGCGCGCTTCCCCCCGTCGACGATCGCCATCTTCTTGCGATTGCTGGGCGAGCGGCCGAGCGGGGCATCGACACTGCCTTCGGGAGGATTGGGCCGACCAGCGACGATAGCCTTGTAGCGCCGATCGATCGAATGCGCGGCGAATTGCGCCGCGAGGCCCAGATGAGCGGCATCGGATTTGGCTGCAACCATCAATCCCGATGTATCCTTGTCGATGCGGTGGACGATGCCCGGCCTTGCAACCCCGCCAATGCCGGAAAGCTGGCCTGCACAGTGATGCAGCAAGGCGTTCACCAGCGTGCCGTCGAGATTGCCGGCGGCGGGATGAACGACGAGCCCAGCTGGTTTGTCGATGACGATCAGATGCTCGTCTTCATAAACCACGTTGAGCGCGATATTCTGCGCCTCGTTGCCAAGCGCGGTCGGCGGCGGCAGCGTCACCTCGAACAGGTCGCCGGCGGTCGCCTTGCTGGTCGGGTCGAGCGCGGTCGCGCCACTGGCATCGGTCACGTTGCCCGAAGCGATCAGCGATTTCAGCCGCTCGCGAGAAATGCCGGGAAAGGAGCCCGCAAGTGCCCGATCAAGCCGTTGGCCACTGGCCACGTCCGCAATGCGCACTTGAATCGTCTCTGGCCCCCGGTCCATGTCCGGCGGATATGGAAATCGCTGTTGGAATTTCAAGCGACCTCTTTGCGCAATTGATTGCGAAACGACAGGCGTCACCGTTGGCGGAAATCTGTGGCCTGCTGTTCGGCACCATGCATTCGATTGATGCAGCGACCCCCTGTGCCAATGTTGCAGCGGATCCCGAAGCCAGTTTCGAGATCGATCCGGTCGTCTTGATCGCAGCGCACCGGGCAATGCGCCAGGGCGGACCGCAACTGATCGGCCATTATCATTCGCACCCCCGCGGTCGGTCCGAACCGTCTATGCGCGATGCCGATGCAGCGATGCCGGGTGACCTGTGGCTTATCCTGGCGAGCGACGGTGCGCGGCTGTGGCGTGCCCGCAGTGGCGGCGCCTGGCTGGACAGCTTCGATCCGGTTTCGATCAGTATCGCACCGTCTTGCGCGTCTGCCCCGCCTTCGCCATGAGGGGCCAGCATGTTGCCGCCCGCTGGAGCCGCCCCCGAAGATGACGATTAGCCCAGTCGATTTTGCCAGTTTATTGTGTTCGCGCCTGTGCCATGATCTGCTTAGCCCGGTTGGCGCGCTCAATAACGGGCTCGAATTGCTCGCCGACGAGCATGATCCCGAAATGCGCAATCGCTGCCTCGAACTGCTCTCGGAAAGCGCGCGGGCATCGGCCAACAAGCTGAAATTCTTCCGGCTCGCCTTTGGCGCTGCAGGCGGGTTCGGCGAGACCGTTGATACCCGAGAGGCGCGGGCCGCCATCGAGGGTTTGTTTGGCGATAATCACCGCGTGAAGCTCGGCTGGCTGATCGAGGATTCGGTGCTGCCCAAGCCCGCAATCAAAGTGCTGCTCAATCTGGCGTTGATCGCGGGCGATGCGCTGATTCGCGGCGGACAGCTCGATATCGGCGCCGAGGCGGTCGACGGTCAGGTAGAGATCGTGGTGCGCGGCGATGGCCCCCGCATAGTGCTGGATGCCGAATTGCGCACCGCGTTGCTGGGTACAGGCGGTGACATCGTCGTGACGCCGCGTGCTGCCGCAGCCTATCTGGCGCAGGCATTGGTGGCAGAAGGCGGCGGGACGATTCAGGTTTCCGAGCCTGATGCGCCAGTGCTGCTATTCGGTGCGGCTTTTCGCGTCGGGTAAACCGCTATTTAACTGCTTGTCGTCATGAATGCCGGGCCGAATGGGGCATACCGGGGGCTCATGGACGATCTGCTGCAGGAATTCATCGCCGAAACCCGTGAGACGCTGGAGGCGCTCGCGGGTGAGATCGTGATGTGGGAGGCCGATCCGTCCGATCGCCAACGGCTCGATGCGATTTTCCGCTTTGTCCACACCGTAAAGGGAAGCTGCGGCTTTCTTGATTTGCCGCGCCTCAGCCGCCTCAGCCATGCCGCCGAAGATGTGCTGTCTGCCGTGCGTTCAGGCACGCGGGTTCCCGATACTCGACTGGTCGATGCCGTGCTCGCGATCGTCGACCGGATCGGCGAGATCATCGAGGCAATTGACGTTGGTGCAGCGCTCGATGATTCGGGTGAAGACCTGCTGATCGCTGCACTCGACGAGGGTGCTGCAACCTCGATCACTTCTGCCCAGCAAACCGCTTTGCCCGCCATCCAGCGCGCGCCCACGCGCAGCGTGCGGCTAAATGTCGATCTGCTCGATCGAATGATGAGCGGCATGTCTGACATGGTGCTCGCGCGGAATGATCTGGCGAGAAGGCTGCGCGACGACGCGGTCGATCCCAAGGTCGAGGCGGCGCTCGAGCGCCTGTCGCTGACCGTCGCGGAAATGCGTGACACTGTTACCCGCACCCGCATGCAGAAGATCGATGCATTGTTTTCGGCGCTGCCGCGAATGGTGCGCGATACTGCCGCTGAACTGGCAAAATCAGTGGTGCTCTCGGTCGAGGGTGCCGATGTCGAGCTCGATCGCGAGATGATCGAGATGATGCGCGACCCGCTCGTCCACATCATCCGCAACGCGATCGACCATGGCCTTGAGACCCCCGCTGAGCGAGCCGCCGCCGGCAAGCGCGAAAATGGTCGACTGACGGTCGCCGCGCGTCAATCTGGCAACCAGATCATCATCGAAGTGGTCGATGATGGGCGCGGGATCGATGTCGAACGACTGATCACCAAGATGGCGGCGACAGGGATACGCACCGAGGCCGAACTGCGCGCGCTTCCCGATCGCGCCAAGTTGGATCTCGTGTTTGAGCCGGGCTTGTCGAGCAAGGCGGAGGTCACCTCGATTTCGGGGCGCGGCGTGGGCATGGATGTCGTCCGCGCCAATATCGAGCAGATCGGTGGCCGTATCGAACTGACCAGCACGCCTGGTCGCGGCCTGTGCATCGCCATCCATGTACCGCTCACCCTGTCTATCATCTCGACAATCGTTGTCGGCGTGAAGGGCCAGCGCTTTGCCATATCGCGGCAGTCGATCGAGGAAATCGTGACGGTGCGCGGCGATGCTATCCGTATCGACATGCTCGGTGATACCGCGATCGCCACGGTGCGCGACCGCCAGCTGCCCTTGGTAGCGCTTGGCTACGCCCTGCGTCTTGCCGAAGCCGGAGATCGGCCGGCAATGCTGGCGATCGTGAGCGTTGGCGGTGGTAGCTATGCGCTTTCGGTGGACGAAGTGCTCGATACAGAGGAATTGGTGATCAAACCGGCGCCGCCAGCGGTGATGGCAAGCGGCCTGTATGCCGGCCAGACGCTGCCCGACAGCGGAACGCCAATGCTGTTGCTGGATTGCGCCGGGATTGCCGCGGACGCCGGATTGCGGTTTGAACGCAGCGCGACGGGTGCCGACGATCTGCCCGCGATCCAGGCGCAGGCGCCCGGCATGGATGCCTTGCTGTTCTTCGATCTTGATGGCGCACGCCGCGCCGTGCCGCTCGCTATCGTCGAGCGACTGGAGCTGGCCAATTCGGCTGCCGTGCGTTTTTCAGCAGGGCAACTTCGATTGTCTATTGATGGCGCCATCCTGCCGCTGGCCAGTATCCTGGGTGCAGGAAGCGCGGCCGCGATCAACGCCCGTGGCGAGATCGGCGTACTGCGCATGGCGGATGGCCGATCCGAGATTGGGTACGCGATCGCTGACGCGCAAGATATCGTAACCATCATCGAGCCGATGATCCCGGCGCGCCAAGCCGGGCCAATTGCCGGCGTCGTTCAGATCGATGGCGAACAAGTCGAGATGCTCGATCTCCATTGGTTGTTCGCCACCTATGCCGGGGCAGATAGCGCGTCCTCAGGCCCGATATGCCTGCTGAGTGGCGCGCAGACTGGCTGGATGGACAGCTTCCTCCGCCCAGTCCTCGAAGGCGCGGGTTACCGCGTCATTACCCAGTCCATGCCCAATCTTCAGCCAAGCGTCGTGCTGGCAATGGACGATGATTTCGCCGACGCCCCTGGTGATGCGCCGATCGTGCGGCTGCGAGCGCAAGCCGATCTCCGCGAAGGCGACGACAGCATTTATCGTTACGATCGCGATGCCCTGCTGAATGCGCTGGCGACGCGTCAACTGCGCGCAGGGGGCCGACGATGACCGAATTGTTTTTGATCGCCAGGATTGCCGGCCGTTCGGTCGCGATTGATTCGGATCAGGTCGTGTCGGTTGTCGATATCGGCGCCATCACGCCGGTCCCCCGCGCGGTGCCGGAGGTATGCGGCCTGGCAGCGCTGCGGAGCCGGGTGGTGATGGTGATCGACACCTGTGCAGCACTCGGCCTGCCGCCGTCCCATCCGCAAACAAACCGAGCAGTCATCACTCAGGACGACGGCCACCACTATGCCATCCTTGTCGAAGCACTTGAGGATGTCGCGCCGTTTGTCCGCAGTCCATTGCGCAACAGCTTCGTGCTCGACGGTGGCTGGCGGACCGTGGGGTGCGGGGTGATCGACCGCGACGGCGATCCCATCCTGGCGATTGATCTGCGCGCGCTCATCCCCGGGCTTGCGATCGCTGCCTGAATTAACGCTAACATTACGCTTTTCCTCCAAAGAGTAAGAGCGACAGACAACAGGGTGCGGATGATGAAAACTTGCCTCGTGGTAGATGATTCGAAAGTGATCCGTAAGGTCGCGCGTCACATCCTGGAAACGCTCAATTTTACCGTCACCGAAGCGGGCGATGGGCGCGAGGCGCTCGACAGCTGCCTGCAATCTGCGCCTGACGTAATCCTTCTGGACTGGAACATGCCAGTCATGAGCGGCATGGATTTCCTGCGCGCCCTTCGCGAAAGTGCCGTGTCGCACCGGCCTAAGGTGGTGTTCTGCACAACCGAAAACGGCATGGCCTATATCCGCGCCGCCATCGAGGCGGGCGCCGACGAATATGTCATGAAGCCATTCGATCGCGAAACGCTGGAAAGCAAATTGCAAATCGTCGGCATGGCCTGAGCCGTCAGGCTTCCGATGCCCCACAAGCGCCATTTCCTCGCCGAACAAACCGTCGGCTGTCGTCCATCCCGGGTCCTGATCGTCGACGATTCTGTCGTTGCACGGGCGGTGATCGGCAAGATGATCGAGCAGGATCACCGTTTCCTGGTTGCCGGTGCTGTCGCCGATGCGCAGGGCGCGATGGCCTTTTTGCGGCAGCAGCGGGTCGACATCATTCTGCTCGATATCGAGATGCCCGGCATCGACGGCTTGACCGCGCTGCCCGATGTGCTGGCCGCAGGGCAGGGCGCGCGCGTGCTGATCGTTTCCTCTTCCTGTGCCGAAGGTGCCGCAGCGACGATCCAGGCACTCACGCTGGGGGCTGCCGATACGTTGGTGAAGCCAGGCATTGGCAACCTTGTCGGCAAGTTCGGCGATGCCCTGATCGAGAAGCTGACCCGGCTGGTGGACGGCAGCGATGCGACGTCGGCGCCGGAGGCCGGTCGGAGCGCGCCCATTGCCCTGGCCGACGATTTTGACATCGTCGCGATCGGCGCTTCGACGGGTGGCATCCATGCCCTGAGCCAATTACTGCGCGCCATCCCTGCGAGCTGTCAGCTGCCGATTTTGATCACCCAGCATCTGCCAGCCTCGTTCATGCCCTATTTCGCGGCCCAGATCGCGGTCCTTGCGGGGCGCCCTTGCGTCGTTGCGACGGATTATCTGAGGGTACAGCGCGGCCGGGTGATCATCGCGCCGGGAGAGGCGCATCTGCGCTGTGCCAGCGCGGGCGACGGCGCTGTGATCCGGCTGGCGACAGATCGCGCGCCAAGCGGCTGCATGCCCTCGGTGGACCCCATGTTCGAAAGCGTGGCGGACGTTTACGGCGCGCGCGCCCTCGCCATCGTGTTGAGCGGCATGGGGCGCGACGGCACGATCGGCGCTCAGCGTATCGCAGCAGCCGGTGGCTCGGTCATCGTGCAGGACAAGGCAAGCTCGGTCGTGTGGGGCATGCCGGGGTCAGTTGCTGAGGCCGGCAACGCATCGGCGGTGTTGCCGCCATACGAAATCGGTCGCCTGATTGCCACACAACGGCGCCCGGTATGATCGGCGTGGTCGGGATAAACGGCAAGGACCGCCCTCCCGTCGCCAGCGCGGGCGCCATGGCAATCCTGGCATCACTGCTCGAGGCCCGCACCGGCCAACAAATCGCCGCCAACCGCACCTGGCGGATTGAAACGGCATTAAAGCCCGTGCTGCGCGCCCGTGGCCATGACACGCTTGATCAGCTGGTCGGCGAACTGCTCGATGATCAGACCGATGTCATCGCCGATATGATCGTCGATGCGCTGCTCAACCAGGAAAGTTCTTTTTTCCGCGATGCGCCGGTATTCGACCTGATCGAGCAGGCGGTGGACGCCATGCAGACTTCGGGCAATGTTCGCCGACCGAGAATCTGGTCGGCCGCCTGCTCGACCGGGCAGGAACCGCTCTCGCTGGCGATGATCTTTGCCGAGCGAGCCGCTCGCACGGGCATGCCCGAGCCGGAAATCGTCGCGACGGACGTGTCGGATGCCGCCGTGCTTCGCGCGCGGACGGGTCGCTATTCACAGTTCGAAATTCAGCGCGGGCTTCCTGTGCGTCGGATGATCGAGTGGTTTGATGCCATTGGTCCGGATTGGGTGGCTCGACCAGAATTGGTCCGCAAGATCGCCTTTCGGCGCCACAATCTCGTCGGCGATGTCCCGCCACCCGGTCGTTTCGATATCATTTTGTGTCGCAATGTATTGCTGTACCTGTCGCCGTCACTGCGATGTCGCGTGTTCGAGATATTGTCTCAAGCCGTGCGGCCCGGTGGCCTCATCGTGCTGGGAGCGGGCGAAACCGTGATCGGACAGAGCGAAGCCTTTGTGCCGAGCCAGCGCTTCAGGGGCCTATACGAGCCCCACATCACCAACCATAGCGCGGCCGCCTGATAGCTAGCAGGCGAGGTTTACAATCAGCCCTCCAGGCGCCAATCCGCAGCGATGGTAGCGGCCCAAACGACAAGCAGGCCGGCGGGATTCGGCGCAACCGACGTGTTTGTCGTGATCGCGATGAATATCCTCTGGGGCTTGAACATCATCGCCGTGAAGGTCTCGGTCGATGCGATCTCGCCGCTGACGGCGGCGTTCCTGCGCCAGGCGATCGTCCTCCTCGTGTGCGCCACCGCGTTGCGCATCGTGCCGGGGCGGATGCGTGCGCTGATCGCGCTCGGGTTTCTGTCGGGCGGCGCATTCTATCTCGCGGTCAATTTGTCGCTGGCAGTGTCCAAAAACGTCGGTGCGCTGGCGATCGCAGGACAGCTTGGCGTGCCATTCTCATTGCTTCTGTCGATCGTTATTTATCATGAGCGGATCCACCTGCCACGGATGCTTGGCATCGCCATTTCGTTGCTGGGTGTCGCCATCCTGGTGTTTGATCCGGCAGCCGTTGGCGAGCTCCCCGGCATCGCGCTCACCGCGCTTGGCAGTCTGATCTGGGCCATCTGCTCGATCATCCAGCGCAGTCTGATCGGTGTTCGGGTGCTGACGATCTATGCGTGGATCGGCCTGTTTGGCACCGCGATCCAAGGGCTCGTCGCCTGGCAATTCGAGCATGGGCAGATGCTCGCAATCCCCAGCCTGCCGCTGGGGACGCTTGGTTGGGTCGCGTTTTCGGCGATTGGATCGACAGTCGCAGGGCAGGGGGCAATGTCTTGGCTGCTCCAGCGGCATTCGGTGGGGGTCGTTGCACCGCTCACGCTCGCGACGCCGGTGATTTCGGTGTTTACCGCATCATTTTATTTCGGCACGCCAGTGACGGCGATCATGTTGGTTGGAGGGGCAATGGCAATGCTGGGCGTAGCGATCGTGACGATCAGGACGGCGCGCGCCGTCGATGCGCGATGACGATCATCGATGCGCCCTCGCCCAATTTCGATGCACGCCTGCTGCCGATCACGATGATCGTGCTGCATTATACCGGCATGCAGGATGCAGAATCGGCGATTGCGCGGCTTCGCGATCCGGAGGCCAAGGTGTCCTCGCACTATGTGGTTGCCGAAGACGGTACCGTTTTGCGGCTTGTCGACGAGGCGAACCGGGCCTGGCATGCCGGTAAATCGCATTGGCGCGATGTGGATGACGTCAACAGCGCGAGCGTCGGGCTCGAGATCGTCAATCCCGGGCATGAATTCGGCTATCGGCCGTTTCCCGATGAACAGATCGCCTCGGTCGTCCAATTGGTGATGCAGATCAAGGACCGGCACGAAATCACTCGCGGGAACATCGTTGGCCATTCGGATATCGCGCCGACTAGAAAGCGTGATCCGGGCGAGCTGTTTCCCTGGGGCAAGCTCGCCCGGTTGCGGCTGGCGCTGCCGCGGCCGACGAAGAACCTGATGGACCCGTTTTGGTCGCAGGCCGGCTTCCTGCTCGCGCTCGAACGCTTCGGCTATGATGTGTCTGAACCGATGGCCGCAATCATGGCATTCCAGCGACGATTTCGCCCCGAGTTGATCGATGGTGAGATCGATGCTGAATGCCGGATGATCCTGCTCGCGCTGCTGCTTCCCAAACCGCAGGGGGATGAGTAAGGCGGTCGCTGCCAGAGGGTCGGGCGGCCGCGGGGTGCTTTTTTAAGCGCCGCGAGGAAAGTCCGGGCTCCACGGAAACGACGGTGCCGGATAACGTCCGGCGATCCGGGTGAAAGCCTGGATCAGGGAAAGTGCCACAGAGAGCAGACGGCGACCGCTTCGGCGACGCCACGGTGAAAGGGTGCGGCAAGAGCGCACCGCGCGACTGGCAACAGGAGCGGCACGGCAAACCCCACCGGGAGCAAGACCGAATAGGGGCG
>JBBQAG010000039.1:0-22052 GCA_038315875.1 Sphingomonadales bacterium
TCTTGAGGCCGGTCAGGCCGTGATGGGAATTGCCGTCGGGAAGCACGGCTTCGACCCCCGCAATCAGCGCCCGCATCGTCCCGAAGCGAAGCACCTGCGTGCCGCCGGCGTTGGTCGAGGCAAGCCCGCCAACCGTCGCGCTGCCCCGCGCGCCAAGCGTCAGCGGAAATCGCTGTCCGACAGCGGCGGCGGCCTCGTGAAGATTGGCCAGGATCACCCCGGCCTCGGCCACCACCAGGTGACTTTCCGGATCAATCGCACGGACCTTGTCGAGCCGTCTGAGTGACAGGATTATCGCCGATCCGTCCGCTGGAGGCGTCGCGCCTCCCACCATCGATGTGTTGCCCCCCTGCGGCACGAGCGGCACGCCTGCCGCCGCCGCCAGCCGAACGATCGTCGCCACCCCGGCGGTGTCGTTTGGCGCCAGGATTGCCGGCGCATCGCCGTGATAGCGCCCGCGCCAATCGTCCAGCCAGGGCGCGATGTCATGTTCATCGGTGATAACGGCACGACCGCCCAAGGCGTGGCGAAGCTGATCGATGAGAAGGGCCTGTACGGGGGACATTTCGCCGCGCGCTATCACGAAGCCGCCAATGTGCCAAACCCTGGCAAAACGAAGTTCATCGGCTGTTCAAGCAATCATCCTATCAGGGCTGTTGATGATGAGCCATTCGCTGATACCCGTTTCGCTGCTGCTGATTGCCGCGCCGGCTGCCCCCCCCGGCGGCGCTGCGCCACGCGTGACGATGCAGTACAGCCAGTTCAGCATCCATCAGCGAATCATCATTCGGGTGCCCCGCATTCCCGATCAGCCGGCACCGGTCGCGGACTCTACAGAAGTACGCGAACCTCGCTGGCGCGAGAAGAAGGCGGCTAAATGCCTTGTCGTCACGTCGATCGCTGGCGCCAGCTTCAACGGCACTGACAGCGTCGATCTGATCATCGTCGATGGTCGCAGGATGCGGGCACGCTTCAACAATCAATGCCCCGCGATCGATTTTTATTCGGGCTTTTACCTGAAGCCCACACCCGACGGCGCGCTGTGCTCCAAACGTGATTCGATACGGTCGCGTGCCGGCCATGCTTGCCGGGTGGAAAGCTTTCGCGAGCTGGTCCGCCGACGCTGACGCCTTGGCGCCCAAGCGCAAAATCTTGACATCGAGCCCGGAATCCGCAAGCGCAGAAGCGCATTTTTGCTGCGCCTATCAAGCGCCCTTTCCGGACATATTATGACCTTTGCCGATCTCGGCCTTTCCGATGAACTTCTCCGCGCCGTTACGGAGTCCGGCTACACCGAGCCGACGCCTATTCAGGCGAGCGCGATCCCCTCTGTATTGATGATGCGCGACCTGATCGGCATCGCCCAAACGGGCACGGGCAAGACCGCGTCGTTCGTGCTGCCGATGATCGACATCTTGGCGCATGGCCGCAGCCGGGCACGCATGCCGCGCTCGCTGATCCTAGAGCCAACCCGCGAACTCGCCGCGCAAGTGGCTGAAAATTTCGACAAATACGGCAAATATCACAAGCTCTCGATGGCGTTGCTGATCGGCGGCGTATCGATGGGTGATCAGATGGCCGCGCTCGAAAAGGGCGTCGACGTTCTGATCGCGACACCGGGCCGGCTGATGGACCTGTTCGGTCGCGGCAAGATCATGCTCAATGGCTGCTCGCTGCTGGTGATCGACGAGGCGGATCGCATGCTTGATATGGGCTTCATCCCCGATATCGAGGAAATCTGTACCAAGCTCCCCAAACAGCGACAGACCTTGCTATTTTCTGCAACGATGCCGGCGCCGATCAAGAAGCTCGCCGACAAGTTTCTCGACAATCCAAAGACGATCGAGGTCGCCCGGCCGGCCACTGCCAATGTCAACATCAAGCAGTGGGTCGTGGCCGTCACGGCATCGAAGAAGAAGGACAAGCTGCGCGAGCTGCTGGGTCAGGAAGCCGTCAAGACCGCGATCATCTTCTGCAACCGCAAGACGACGGTGCGCGAGCTCAACAAGGCGTTGCAGCGCGATCGATACCGTTCCAGCGAGATCCACGGCGACATGGAGCAATCGCAGCGTATCGCCGAGCTCGACCGGTTCAAGGCGGGCGACGTCAATATTCTCGTCGCCTCCGACGTCGCCGCGCGCGGGCTCGACATCAAGGGCGTGAGCCACGTTTTCAATTATGACGCGCCCTGGCATCCCGATGATTATGTCCATCGGATCGGCCGCACGGGTCGGGCCGGCGCGACTGGGGTGGCCTTTACCTTCGTCACCCCCGATGATGCTGAAAACATCGCAAACATCGAAAAGCTGACCGGCCAGAAGATCGATCGACTCGCCAGCGATGCGGCCGGTGTCAGCGAGGATGCCGGCGATGCCGCTGATGCACCGCTCAAGCCAGCCCGCGAGCCGCGCCGATCAGGCCGCAAGCCGGCCGCAAAATCGGCCGAGCCAGAAGAGCGCGCGGCCGAGCCGGCTGCGAAGACGCCTGCGCCGCCCCGCACGTCCGCCGAAAAGGCACCTGCCCGGCAACCGCGTCGCACAGCGCCGCCCGAGCCCGCTACCCGTCTGCCCAAGGTAAGCGCTGATGTCGAAGACGCGGGTGGTGGCGACGGGGGTGGTGGCGACGGGGGTGGTGGAAGCGGGGATGACGGCTGGAACGGCCCAATGCCCGATTTCCTACGCGCGAAAATCGACTGAGGCAAAGCGGCTCCTGCGCCACCTGGCAGCGATCAAACGAGCTTTGTCGCTTTACCGAAGCCTTGGCTTTGAGCTCATAACACCGCTCACTCTCGAGTGCGTGGATGTTTCGCTTGCACAGATGGCTCACCCCAATCAATTTTGCGCGAATGGCACGAAACCAAATCGGATGAGCGACAACGAACGCGAGCGCGCTTGTGCGCCAGCGCCGATCCCCACGACCATGTCGGCCCTACTGAAAGGCTATAGCTGGGCGCGCGACTCCGTGGGCGAATCTGGCGGCGCGGTCTACCGGCTCCACGGCAAGGCCGATGCGCCCGATCTATTTCTGAAGCACGGTGAGGCTGCCGTGGCCGATGATGTGACCGACGAAATGGCGAGGCTACTCTGGCTGGCGGAGCACATGCCCGTTCCCGCGGTTGCGCAATTCATCCGCACGCCCGACCAGGCATGGCTGTTGATGACGGCAATCCCTGGAAAAACGGCTTGGCAGTTGCTGGAATCAGACCCTGATGGTCGTCTGGCGATCGTTGACGCACTCGCGGCGTTCCTGCGTCGGTTGCACATGATCCCCATCGACCAATGCCCCTTTAACAGCGATCATGCCTTCAGGCTCACCTGCGCGCGGCGGCGGATCGATGCCGATCTCGTCGAGATCGATGATTTCGACGAAGAGCGGCAAGGATGGACAGCCGAGCAGGTGTGGGAAGCGATGCACAGGCATCTGCCGCTGATGCCCGATCCAGTCGTGACACACGGCGATTTTTCACTCGACAATATCTTGATCAGTGGCGGCGAAATCATCGGCTGCATCGACCTTGGCCGGGTTGGCATCGCCGATCGTTATCAAGACCTTGCCATCCTGTGGAGCTGTCTCGGCGAGTTCGACCCTGCTCTACAGGACAGGTTGTTCGAACAATATGGCATCGCTGATCCCGATCAGGCGAAGCTGCAATTCCACCTGATGCTGGACGAGCTTTTCTGACGCCATCGGCCTCAGTGCGCCTCGCCACTTTTCGATGATAGATAATCGGTCAGCGCCGACAGCAACGCCGTCACGACGAAGGTCACATGGATGATCGCCATCCACATCAGCGCGCCGGTCGAGACCTGCTGATGCCCAATTTCCATGAAGGTTTTCAGCAACTGAATGCCCGATATCGCAACGATCGAGGCAAAGAGCTTCAGCTTGAGGCCCGAAAAGCTGGTGGTACCCATCCAACTCGGCCTGTCCTCATGACCGGCGGTATCGATTTTGGAGACGAAATTCTCATAGCCCGCCAGGATCACGACCAGGATCAGGTTCGCCGCGAGCGACAGATCGAGGAGCGTCAGCACCTTCAATATGCCATCCTCGACCGACATCGTCAGCACCGCCGGCACTGCTGCTGCAAATTCGCGCGCAAAGATGACGAGCAGCATCAGCAGCGACAGCACGAGCCCGACATAGAAAGGCGCGAGCAGCCATCGCGACCCGAACAGCAGGTTTTCAAAGACACGTTCAAGCTGCTTGATCATATCGAAGGGCCTGGCGAATCGATGGCGACGATCAAGCGGCGGGCGCCAGCGCCGCTATCAGCGCGTCGTCCTTGGCATTACCGCGACGATAGGCATCGCGGTCGAGCACGCGCCCCAGATAATCGGTAAAGGCATCGCGCTTCGGCAGAGTGCCGAATTGCACGCCCCAGGCGACCTGCGATCCGACATACACGTCCGCCGCCGTGAACCGCTCACCGGCGACATAGGCCGTTGCCGAAACCGCTTGTTCAAGGACATCGGCCATCAGATCGTAATTGCCATAGCCCGCCATCCGCGTTTGCTGCTCGTTGGGCGCAAACCCCATTGATTTATTGGTGATCGCTTGTTCGGCAGGGCCGGCTGCGAAGAACAGCCAGCGATAATAGGCCGCCTTTTCATCGGGCAGCGGCGCCAGCCCGGCGCCGGGAAAGACATCGGCGAGATAGGCGCAAATCCCCGCGCATTCGGTGACGACCTGCCCGTGGTGGACGATCGCCGGCACCTTCGCCATTGGGTTGATCGCACGATACGCGGGCTCCTTCATGCTGCTCGCATAATCGAGCACCACGGTCTCATAATCGGCGCCAGTTTCCTCCAGCATCCAGCGGGCGATCCGTCCGCGCGACATTGGATTGGTATAAAAAATCAGATCGCCAACCATCGCGAATCCCCTCGCCATCTGGAACAGAGCATGAACGCAGTGTCAGGCTAAAATCAAGCATATTCTCGTGCGATTTCGCTCGACGCGGCGCGTCGCGCCAAGCATCCTGTATACCTTCGTTATGGACCTACAAAAGGACATTTCCATGCGCCATCTGCTCTTGGCCACCGCGCTGATCGTCGCCACCCCCGCCCCCGTCATTGCCCAAACGCCACAGCCGACAGCCACGCCAACGGCCGGGGCCGATCGCCGCGACGAGGCCCGCGCCAAGCTGATCGCCGCCGATACCAACAAGGACGGTAAGTGGGACAAGACCGAATGGCTCGCTGCAGGCAGGCGCGAACGCGGCTTCAACTTCCTCGACGGCAATGGCGACGGCTTCGTAACGCCGGCCGAGCTGAAGACCGGCATGGAACGGGCCCAGACGCTCGGCCTTGGCGGCCCCAATTGAAGCGCCGCTGAACAAGTGAAAGCGTGCGGCTGAGATCAGGCGGCTGCGATCAGGTGGGTGCCATCAGGCGGGTGCGATCAGGCGGCGGCGTACCAGGCCACACCGTCGGACATATACCGCCTCGCCCGCCCCTCGACCTGCAGACGGCGCAAATGCGCGAGCGATTCGCCGGTTGCCATGCCGAGCAGCTCGGGGCCAATCTCGCGCCGGAACAGCCGCCCGAAACAGTCGATGGCGCGGGCGGGCGTCGCGACGAACGCGGCTAGCTCATCAAGCCGCTCGCGGTGTTCCTGGTCGAGCGCGTCGAGGCGCTTGTGCAAGCCCGTGAACGCATCGCCATGCCCCGGCAACACGAGCAGATCGGCGGGGAGTTGCTTGAGCTTGGCGATCGAGGCGAGCCATTCCCCCAGCGGATCGGCATCGGGTTCGGTAACGCCAAGCGAAACATTTGAGCTGATCCGCGGCAACACCTGATCGCCCGAAATCAACAGGCCCCGCGCCTCGTCATACAGGCACGCATGTTCGGGCGAATGCCCCGATCCAGTGACGATCCGCCATTGGCGTCCGCCGATTTCCAGAATGTCGCCATCAGCGATCCGGTGATAGCTGAGCGGCAAGGGCGTGATGATCCGGCGAAAACCTGCCCATCCACGTTCGGTAGCATGCGCAATCTGCGCGTCATCCCAGCCGGCCGCGCGCCAGAAATCGGTCATTTCCTGAGGCACGTCGTCGCGCGCGTCCGCCGACAGCATCCGCGCCGTCAGCCATTCGCCGCGCGTCATCACCAGCGGACAGCCATGATGATCGCACATCCAGCCGGCCAGGCCGATATGATCGGGATGAAAATGCGTGCCGATCACGCGGGTGAGGCGGACCCCCGCCAACGGCCCTTTGAACAGCGTTTTCCAGACATCGCGCGCGACATCGAGGTTCATGCCGGTATCGACGAGCGCGACTCCGGGGCCGCGATCATCTTCGTCGTCGATCAGCCAGCAATTGACGTGCTTGAGCGGCCCGGGAACGAACACCCGCACCCACCGCACTCCCTCCGCCACCGCCAGCAGCGGCGATGCCGCGATATCGGGATGGCCGAAAGGGTAGGTCAGCCCCTTGTGGCTCGTCGGCACGAAGCTCGCATCGGGGACGAGCGCGGCGCTTGCATCGGCAACGAGCGACGCATCGGGGCTGGTAGGCATCACCGCGGCGTCAGCGCTTGAACGGGTCCTGGAAGCCGCGCGCTTCGAGCTCGGTTTCGACATGGCCGGCATTTTCCGCATCCCGGGCGGCCTGCTCACGCTCGGCGCGCAGTTCGGTGATCAGCGCGGCGCGGTCGCCTTCGAGACGGCTGTCGACCGGCGCCTCGATCCCGGCAGCTTTGGCCGCTTTGGCAACGATCGCATCGAGTTCGCGCTGCGAGCACAGGCCGAGCGTGACTGGATCCTTTGGCGTGATATTGGCGATGTTCCAGTGGCTGCGATCGCGGATTGCGGCGATCGTGGTACGCGTGGTGCCGATCAGGTTCCCAATCGCACCGTCAGTAATCTCCGGGTGGTTGCGGATGATCCAGGCTATGCCGTCTGGCTTGTCCTGCCGCTTCGAAACCGGCGTGTAACGCGGCCCCTTGGTCCGGCGGACCTGATCGGGGCCCTTCAGGATTTTCAGCGTATGATTGGGATCGGCCTGTCCCTTGTCGATCTCTTCCTGCGTCAGCTCGTGTGCGCGCAGCGGATCGCGCCCCGTCAGCTTGGTCGCGGCGGTATCATCGGCGATCGCCTGGATTTCGAGGATGTGCAGCCCGCAGAATTCGGCGATCTGCTCAAAACTGAGCGAGGTATTGTCGACCAGCCATGAGGCGGTCGCGTGCGGCATGAGCGGCTGGGCCACTTTGGTAACTCCATGACAAACGATAAGGGCAGAAAAGATAGGGTCAGAAACAATAAGGGCCGCCCCTTGCGGAGCGGCCTATCACAATATTGACTTAGTGCGGATGGCGCGCGGGGGCAAGGAGATAGGTTGGCACCGGCAGGGCGCCTCTGGCGTTGAGCGCTGTGCTGACCGATAACCACCGATCCGATGATGAGGAAAAACCACGATGAGCGTCGCCTTTCGCCGCGAAAGCGACGAGGAACATAAGGAACCGCGGTTCGAGCTACCGCTACCGGCAGGGCCCAATCTGGTCACGGCGCGCGGCATGGCGCTCACCCACGATCGGCTCGCGGGGATCGAGGCGGCCATCGCTGGCGAACCCGATCCGTTGCTTCTCGAGGATTTGAAGCGCCAGCTTCGCTATTGGCAAACGCGGGCAACCACAGCGCAACTCGCGCCCGCACCGAGCGGCGAAGAAGTTGCCTTTGGCTGCCGCGTCACGCTGAAATTGAACGGCGCGCTCCGCACGATCGATATCGTGGGTGACGACGAGGCCGATCCCAAGGCTGATCGGGTCGCTTTTTCCGCCCCGCTGGTGCGCGCGATGATGAACGCTGAGGTTGGCGAGATGCTCGATTTCGGCGGAAAAGTCGACGCGATCGAGATCATGGATATCGCGGTGCCGGGCGACTGAACCAGCTTCAGGCGGCGAGCGCCTGCTGATCAATGCCGACAGGGGCGAGCGCTTCGAGGAACTGACGCGCGCTCGCCTCCCATGTGAAGCTGCGGCCATAATCGGCACAGGCGCGCCGATCCAGCAACAAGGCGCCGGCGATCGCGGCATCAATATCGTTGTCCATCACCCCGACATGGACCTTGAGCACGTCGATAGGGCCGGTCACAGGATAAGCAGCGACCGGAACGCCCGATGCAAGCGCCTCGATCATCACCAGCCCAAAAGTGTCGGTTTTGCTCGGAAACACGAATACATCGGCAGCAGCGTAAGCAGCCGCCAGATCGTCGCCGAATTTTGGCCCAAGGAAATGTGCCTGTGGATATTTCGCCTCAAGTGCCGTGCGCGCCGGGCCGTCGCCGACGATCACCTTGGTGCCTGGATGGTTGCCCTGCAGAAACGCCTCGATGTTCTTCTCGATCGCAACACGCCCGACATACAGCTGGATTGGGCCGGCATCACCACCGGCGAGCGTCCTAATCGCTGGGTCGGGACGCACCTTTTCGCCGAATGTGCCAAGATCGACGCCGCGTCCCCAATGCCTGATCCGGTTCAGGCCGTGCGAGCGCAGCGTATCGGCGATCGACGGTGTCGAGGCGAGCACTGCCTGAGCGGGCCAGTGAAACCATGAAATATACCGCCAGATCCACTCAGGATCGATGCCGATCCGCGCCGATACATAATCGGGAAACTGCGTGTGATAGGCGGTGGTGAACGGAAAATTACGGGCGAGGCACCAGCGCCGTGCCGCCAGACACACCGGCCCCTCGGTCGCCAGATGGATCGCATTGGGCTGGAAATCGGCGAGCAGCTTGCCGACCGCTGCGGTGCGCGCAAAGGCGAGCCGGATTTCTGGATAGGTGGGGCACGGCATCGAATAGAATCGATCGGGCGAGACGACGAGCACCTCATGCCCCTGCCGTTCGAGCTCGGCGCGTACCGATTGCAACGTGCGCACCACGCCGTTGACCTGGGGGCTCCACGCATCGGTTGCGATCGCGATCCGCACGGGCGTCAGGCCGCCAACGCCGATACCGTTGCCATCTCGCGAACCGCTATCTCATCGGCCCAGTGGAGGATTTCCATCCGCCCGTCGAAATGCTCGACCAGGGCAGTGCAGCCCTCCACCCAATCGCCGTCATTATAATATTCGATGCCGCCTATCTGGCGGAATTCGGCGGTGTGGATATGTCCGCAAACGACCCCGTCGACGCCGCGCGCGCCGGCGGCCTGGGCCACGATCTCCTCATAGTTGGAGATGAATTCCACCGCGTTCTTCACCTTCGCCTTGGCGTGTTTCGACAAAGACCAATAGGGCATATTCAACGTCCGGCGCGCCAGATTGACCCAGCGGTTGAGCGCCATCAACAGGTTATACGCCACATCGCCGATATGCGCGAGCCATGTGTGCGCCAGCGTGATCGCATCGAATTCGTCGCCGTGGAGCACCAGCAGTCGGCGTCCGTCCGCGGTCTCGTGAATCGCCTTGCGACGAATTGCGACGCCGCCGAAATCGAGCCCTGAAAACTGGCGAAAAATCTCGTCATGGTTGCCAGGGATGTAGATCACCTTGGTGCCGCGCTTGGCGCGCTTCATCAGGCGCCAGACGATATCGTTGTGCGCTGCGGGCCAATAGAATTTCTTCTTCAGCCGCCAGCCATCGATAATGTCACCGACAAGATACATCGTCTCGCTGTCGACATGATCGAGGAAGTCGATCAACATCTCGGCATTA
Source organism: Sphingomonadales bacterium (assembly GCA_038315875.1). GTDB lineage: Bacteria > Pseudomonadota > Alphaproteobacteria > Sphingomonadales > Sphingomonadaceae > Sphingomonas. Next base: position 9,661 of record JBBQAG010000039.1, read on the forward strand.
CAGCCGCGCGTCCCCAGATGAATATCGGAAATCCAGATCGTCCGATATTGCCGCCGTTCCTTCACGGATCGTTCGGGGATCGCAGGTGTTGAATTGGCAAAATCGGCAAATTCTGTGATCTGGGCGCCACCCTGTGCGATCAGTTCCTTCAGGCCATCCATGCGATCTTCCCACAAAGCCTTCGCGTTCGACTGCCTATGCCCGTCAATTGTTACAGTTGGAATCGCAGTTGAAAGGTTTTGGTGCCCGATCAGGCATCGATTGCGATATGATCCGGCAACGCGGCCACCCGCCCAAGCCATGCCGAGACGGCAGGATAGGTCGCCAGATCGAAGCCCCCTTCGCCAGCGACATGCGTGTAGGCATACAGCGCGATATCGGCGATCGTCATGGCGTGCCCCACCAGGAACGGGGTTCGTGCCAGCTGATCCTCCATCAACGCCAACGCCGCCTCTCCGCTGGCACGTTTCCCCGGCATGGCCGACCGCTGCTCGGCGTTCAACTTGTCTTTGCCGACAAACGCCAGCCAAAAGCGCATCGTCGCGATGTTAGGCTCATGATTATATTGCTCCCAGAACATCCAGCGCAGCATATCGGCATGGGCGAAGCGATCCGACGGGATCAATGGCGATCCGTGCGCGAGATAGACGCAAGCCGCATTGCTTTCGGGGAGAAACCGATCGCCGATCTGCAGCACCGGGATGCGCCCATTCGCGTTGACGTCGGCCAGGAAAGCAGGCGTCCGCGTCTCGCCCTTCAAGATATCATAGCCCCGCCGCTCGATCGCGATGCCGAGATGCGCCGCTGTCAGCCGGATCTTGTAGCAATTCCCCGACGGCGCATATTCGTGGAGGATAAGGTCGGCCACGTCGTTCGCTCCTTTTCGATCTAGCCCATCGTCAGCACAATTTTCCCGACATGATCGCCGGCTTCCATCCGTTGATGCGCGGCGGCAGCTTCGGCGAGGGGGAAGGTCCTGTCGATCACCGGCTTCAGCTTGCCTGCCTCGACATGCGGCCACACCGTGCGGGCGAGTTCGTCGGCGACCAGCGTCTTGAAGGCGAGATCGCGGGGGCGCAGCGTCGAACCCGTCAGCGTCAGCCGCCGGCGCATCACCTCGAAAATCGGGATCGTCGCCATCAGCCCGCCCTGCACTGCGATCGACACGTGCCGGCCATCGTCTGCCAGGCATTGCAGGTTGCGCGGCACATAATCCCCGCCGACCATATCGAGCACCACCGCACACCCCTTGTCGCTGGTGATCTCCTTCACCCGCGCCACGAAATCATCGGTCTTGTAATTTATCGCGTGCGCGGCGCCCAGGCCGATCGCCGCTGAACATTTTTCGTCGCTGCCTGCGGTCACGATCACGGTCAGGCCAAATAGCGTGCCGAGTGCGATTGCCATCGTGCCGATGCCGCTGGTGCCGCCATGGACCAGCACGACATCCCCCTCCACTGCATAGGCGCGCTCGAACAAATTGGTCCACACCGTGAACAGCGTTTCCGGGATCGCCGCTGCCTCGATCATCGTCAGCGCAGCTGGCACGGGCAGGCACTGACCGATCGGCGCCACCGCATATTCGGCATAGCCACCGCCGCCGATCAACGCGCAGACGGGCTGGCCGATCATGTCACGCTCGACGCCATCGCCAATCGACACGATCTCTCCTGCGATCTCGAGGCCCAGGATCGTTGGCGCGCCGGGCGGCATCGGATACTGGCCCTTGCGCTGGAGCACATCGGGCCGGTTGACGCCGGCAGCGACGACCTTGATCAGCACTTCGCCGTCGGCCGGTGAGGGTACGGGGCGCGTCACCGGCAGCAATATCTCCGGCCCACCCGGCACCGCCGGATCGATCGCCGTCATCGTCTCGGGAATTGCGGTCATTAAGCCCCCTGCCCTTCGGTTCGGTCCCTGCCCGTCGCCAGTCTTAGCCCGCCACCGGCCGTAACCTGTCGGCGGTCTTAGCCTGTCGCGGACGGGCAAGTCAGCATGGTTTTTCATTCCGGCCCTTTGCTCATGCCGATCGAGCGGCTGGAATAAACCACTAGGGCATTGACACTTGCCCCGTCATCGCGCGACCATCGGTGATAATGGACACCGATGACATCGCACCGCCGCCTCGCGCCGGCGATACGGTGGCCCTGCTGGGCAAGCAGGACCTCGATCCCCTGTCGGTGCTCGAACTGGAAGCGCGGATCGTGGCGCTGGAGGCGGAGATCGCCCGCACGAAGCGCCATTTGTCACACGCCGTTAACCATCGCGCAAGCGCAGACGCGCTATTCAAGCGGTGATGATCCGGCAGCCCTTGTTCCTGTCACGGGCTTTTGGTTGTCAAGAGGTTGATGCGAGGGCGGTGCCTTCCAACATTGCAGGAAAGGGCCGCATTCTGCTCGCGGTCCCCATGGAGTAGAATAGCATGCCATCCTTTGCCTCCGCTCTCGAGACCACGCTGCACAAGGCGCTTGAAGCCGCATCGTCGCGCCGCCACGAATATGCGACGCTTGAGCATCTGCTGCTGGCGCTTGTCGATGACGAGCATGCCTCAAAGGTGATGTCGTCGTGCGGCGTCGAGCTCAGCGAATTGAAAAACACCGTCGCCCATTATCTCGATACCGAGCTTGAGGCGCTGAAGGTAGAACAGGCGACCGATCCTTCGCCGACCAGCGGCTTTCAGCGCGTCGTCCAGCGCGCCATCCTCCACGTTCAGTCATCGGGCCGCGACGAGGTGACGGGTGCCAACGTGCTCGTCGCGCTGTTCAGCGAGCGCGAAAGCTATGCCGTCTATTTTCTCCAGCAACAGGATATGAGCCGTCTCGATGCCGTCAGCTTCATCTCGCACGGCGTCGGCAAGGGCGGCGCCGCCCCGGAACCCCGCGAAGTGAAGGGCGCCGAAGAGGAAAAGCCCGCCAAGGCGGACGGCAAGGGCAAAAGCGAAAGCGCGCTCAAGCAGTTCTGCGTCGATCTCAACGAAAAGGCGAAGCGGGGCAAGGTCGATCCGCTGATCGGGCGGCATGCCGAAGTCGATCGGACAGTGCAAATCCTGTGTCGCCGAAGCAAGAACAACCCGCTTTATGTCGGCGATCCCGGCGTGGGGAAGACCGCGATTGCCGAAGGGCTCGCGCGCAAGATCATCGAGGGCGACGTGCCCGAGGTGCTGAAGCCTGCCGTCATCTATTCGCTCGACATGGGCGCATTGCTAGCCGGCACGCGGTATCGCGGCGATTTCGAGGAGCGGCTCAAGGCGGTCGTCAACGAGCTTGAAAAACTGCCCGACGCGATCCTGTTCATCGACGAAATTCACACCGTGATCGGCGCTGGCGCCACTTCCGGCGGCGCGATGGACGCCTCCAACCTGCTCAAGCCTGCCTTATCCGGTGGCACGATCCGCTGCATCGGATCGACCACCTACAAGGAGTTCCGCAACCATTTCGAGAAGGACCGCGCGCTGCTTCGCCGGTTCCAGAAGATCGACGTCAACGAGCCGACGATCGAGGATACGATCAAGATCCTCACTGGCCTGCGCACCGCGTTTGAAGAACACCACTCGGTGAAATACACCCCCGATGCGATCAAGACCGCGGTCGAACTGTCGGCGCGCTACATCAATGACCGAAAGTTGCCCGACAAGGCGATCGACGTGATCGACGAAGTCGGCGCGATGCAGATGCTGGTGCCGCCGAGCCGCCGCAAGAAGACGATCACCGCCAAGGAGATCGAACAGGTGATCGCGACGATGGCGCGCATCCCGCCGAAATCGGTGTCGAAGGACGATACCGCGGCGCTCGCCACACTCGATACCGATCTAAAGCGGGTGGTGTTTGGCCAGAATGCGGCGATCGAGAAACTGTCCTCGGCGATCAAGCTCAGCCGCGCTGGCTTGCGCGATCCCGACAAGCCGATCGGCAATTATCTGTTCACTGGCCCGACCGGCGTCGGCAAGACAGAAGTCGCGCGCCAGCTCGCCAGCATCATGGGCATCCCGCTCCAGCGTTTCGACATGTCGGAATATATGGAACGGCATTCGGTAAGCCGGCTGATCGGCGCGCCTCCGGGCTATGTCGGTTATGATCAGGGCGGGTTGCTCACCGATGCAGTCGATCAGCAGCCGCATTCGGTGCTGCTGCTCGACGAGATCGAAAAGGCGCACCCGGACCTGTTCAACATCTTGTTGCAGGTGATGGACAACGGCAAGCTCACCGATCACCACGGCAAGACGGTCGATTTCCGCAACACCATCCTGATCATGACGACCAACGCGGGCGCAAGCGATATGGCCCGCGAGGCAGTCGGCTTTGGGGCGATGACGCGCGAGGGCGAGGATGAGGAGGCGGTGAAGAAGATGTTCACTCCCGAATTCCGCAACCGCCTCGATGCCATCGTCCCGTTCGGCTATCTGCCGCCAGAGGTTGTCGCCCGCGTGGTCGACAAGTTCATCCTTCAGCTCGAATTGCAGCTGGCGGATCGTCAGGTCCACATCAATCTCGATGACGAATCGAAGGCGTGGCTGACGACCAAGGGCTATGACAAGCTGTATGGCGCGCGTCCGATGGGTCGATTGATCCAGGAGAAGATCAAGCAGCCGCTCGCCGAGGAATTGTTGTTCGGCAAGCTCGTCCATGGCGGCGAGGTGACGGTGAAGCTGAAGGACAATGCCCTGTCGTTCGAGATTGTCCCGGCGGCCCCCAAAAAGCCCAAGAAGAAGGGCAAGGCAGAGCCTGTCGACGCGAAATAGCTATTGCGTGCCGGTTGATCGCCAACGCAGCGATCAGCCGGCAAAGCACCGATCGGCCAAGCGCCAACGGGTACGACGCCATTTACCTTATCTTCGGCATCGCTCGGTAAGCCGGTGGCATGTGCTTCGTCAGACTTTTCAGGTTCTTGCTGCTCCTTTTCATCGTGCCGGGCGCGCTGTTAATGCCCGGGGCCGCGCAGGCGCAGGCGGGGGATATCGGGCAGCCGCTAACCCTTTGCGTTGCCAGCGTCGGCGCCGATCATGGGCCGCGCTCGGTGTTTGGCGGCAGCGTGCCGCTTGATTGCACCAGCCCGCAGACCAGCCACGGCAGCGGCGATTTCTGGGTGCTGTCCAATCGCTTTTCCGAGCATGGCGAAATTGCGCTGCGCTCGGGAAGCATGTGGCAGCAGAGCCGCACCGTTTATGCACTTTATGCCGACGGGGTGATCCTGAAGCGGATCAGCGATGGCAAGGCGGCGAGCCGGACATTGCAGCTTGGTGCGATCTTTCTAGACAGACTGCCAGCGCGCAAGGCGCCCTTGGTGCAAATACTTTGGAAGATCGAAGGATCGGCCAATTTGCGCGGCATCGTCAATGGTCCGCGGATCGCGAGCTTTCGCGAAAGCGGCTGGTCCAATCTGCAAATGGCCGCGATCTACGCGGCCTTTGCCGGGCTCTGCCTCGCGCTGCTTGTGCACAATATGGCGCTGTGGGGCGCGCTGCGGCAACGCTTCCAGCTCTCCTATTGCCTGATGCTCGCGACCTTGTTGATCTACGCGCTGTCCTCGTCCGGCGCACTCGCGTGGCTGTGGCCCGATATCGCCAACAACGATCGGCTGCGGATCAATTATCTCGGGCTGGGAATGGCGGCATCGACCGCGCTGCTCTTCGCGCGCTCGTTTTTCGAGGAGCGCGTCTTTGCCGGCGCCATCGGCCGGATCAGCTCTGCCCTGATCGCCAGCCTGATGATCAGCTCAAGCGCGCTCGCGCTGCTGGCACCCTGGCATATGGCGCTGCTCGACAACGCATTTTCGATATCCTTTGTCGGGCTGATCGCGTTCGTACCGGTGTTGCTCATTCGCGCCTGGCAAAAACGTAGCAACTATCTTTGGCTGTTCGCACTCGCCTGGGGGGCGCCGGTCGTATTTGCCAGCTTACGCGTCGCCAACAACTTCAACCTCACCCACTGGAGTTTCTGGGTCGACAATTCGACGATCCTGTCGATGACCGCCGAGGCCCTGCTGTCCTCGCTTGCGATCGCCTATCGTATCCGTCTGCTCAGCGTAGAGCGCGATCTTGCCCGCAGCGACGAGCTGGTCGCGCGCGCGCTCGCCGATACCGATCCGCTAACCGGATTGCTCAATCGCCGCGCGTTCCTTGACCGCGCAATTGGTCGTCAGGGGGATCAGCTCCTGTTCGTTCTCGATCTCGATCATTTCAAGGCAGTCAACGAAACCATCGGCCATGATGGCGGGGACGAGGTGTTGCGCGTGGTTGCCCGGGTTCTGCGTGCATCGGTTCCTCCACACGGGCTGGTCGCGCGGATCGGCGGCGAGGAGTTTGCGTTGGTAACGGCGCTCGAACATCCACTCGATCCAGAAGTCATCCTGTCGAAGTTGCGCGCCGAGCGCATGCCCTTCGATCTGGCAGTCACTGCCAGCATCGGTGGTTGCTCGGGCCCGTTGACGTCCGAGATAGACTGGAAGAAGTTATATCGCCGCGCCGATCGCGCGCTTTACGATGCAAAGGCGCTGGGCCGCGACCGCGCCCGCCAAAGCGACGCGCTCGCCGCCTGAAAGAGTTGAATCGACGGCGAGAAATGCTTTGCCCGTAACGAATTTTACGATACAAAGCCGCATGCGTCGTCGTCCCCTCATCGTTGCTGGTTCTGCCTTGCTGGTTCTGGCGATGGTGGCGCGCCATCCCTCCGCCGATATCCGCGTGCTGACGCATGATGTCGCCGATCAATCGCCGCATCAGGTGCGGGCAGCCGTCGACATCGGGATTATGGCCGTTTCGGTCCTCGTCACCTGGACTGGCAAGCGCCTCACCCACAGCTAATTCGGCCGCTGCTTTTCACTCAGGCGCCAGCTTGCGCAGCCGCGCCCGTCTGCTTACACCTCGCGCGATGATCGACCCTGACAGCGCGTGGCGAGGCGCCTATCGACACCCCGGCGACTGGGACCGGATTTTTGCCCCGCTATCGATGGTCGATCTCTTCGATGATGCAGCCGACAAAGCCGGATCTGCGCCACTGATCGATTTCCTGGGCCGGGTTTACAGCTATGCAGATACGCTCGATGGGGCAAATCGCGTGGCAGCGGGGCTCAAGGCTCTGGGCTATCGGCCGGGTGACCGGATCGGGCTTTTCCTGCCCAATGTCCCCCATTATGTCGCCGCTTATTACGGCATCCTGAAAATCGGGGCGATCGTCGTCAATTTCTCGCCGCTCTATACGCCGGCGGAGCTGGCGCATCAGGTGGCCGATTCGGGGACGCGCCTGCTCTTCACGATCTCGGCTTCGGCGCTGCTGCCAACGGCGCTGAAGGTGCTCGAAGACAGCGCGCTCGAACGGCTGGTGGTCGGCTCGGTTGCCGGCGCACTGCCGCCGGCGAAATCGCTCTTCTACCGACTGTTCAGCCAGAAAGATTTTGCCAAGCCGCCCAATGACGCACGGATCACCGCCTTTTCGACGCTGATTGCCAACGACGGCATATATCCTCCGCCCCCCATCGATCCGCTGGCCGATGTGGCGCTGATCCAATATACCGGTGGCACCACTGGCAGCCCCAAGGGGGCGATGCTCACCCACCAGAATCTGTCGGCGAACGCTCGGCAGGTGGCTGCAATCGATCCCGAACCCGGTCGCGAAGACCGCATCCTGGGCGTGCTGCCGCTGTTTCATGTCTTCGCCAACACCTGTGTGCTCAATCGCACCGTGGCGAGCGGCGGGTGCATCGTCATGCTGCCGCGGTTCAATGCTGGCCAGGCGCTCGCGGCGATTACGCGAACCAAGGCGACCTCGCTGCCCGGCGTGCCGACAATGTATCAGGCCCTGCTCGATCACCCCAAAATTACCAAGACCGATTTTTCCTGCTTGCGGGTGTGCATCTCGGGCGGGGCGCCACTGCCGCCCGAATTGCGCACGCGATTTGAACAGGTGACCAAGGCGCGACTGGTCGAGGGCTATGGCCTTTCCGAAAGTTCGGGCGTCGTCTCGGCCAATCCCTATTTCGGCGAGGGCAAGGCGGGCACGATCGGCCAGCCGATCCCCGCCACTCGGATCCGCCTTGTCGATAAGGAAAACCCCGCCCACCCCGTGCGCCCAGGCGAACCCGGCGAGATGCTGATCGCCGGGCCGCAGATCATGAAGGGCTATTGGAACCGCCCCGATGCCGATGCCGATGTGTTCATCATCGATGAGGCGGGCACGCGCTGGCTGCGCACCGGTGATGTCGGGAAGATTGATGACGACGGTTTCGTGCGGATCGTCGATCGACTGAAGGACATGATTGCGGTCGCCGGGTTCAAGGTTTTCCCAAGCCAGATCGAAGCCGTGCTTTATGCCAACCCTTCGGTGAAGGAGGCGCTGGTGATCGGCATCCCGGATCGGTATCGCGGCGAACATCCCCGCGCCTATGTCACGCTCAACGACGACGCCGGCATATCCGGGGAGCAGCTTGCCGCCTGGCTCAACCCGCAGCTCGGCAAGCATGAACGCGTTGATCAGGTCATCGTCCGAGAAACGATGCCGAAGACGATGATCGGCAAGCTCAGCCGCAAAGATTTGATCGCCGAAGTACTGCCCCAATGAACGAAGCGCCGCCGCGCCTGCGCCTTTGGCATGCATGCTCGGCCGGCCTGATCGGGATTTTCCTGGCGGTGCACATGGTCAATCATGGCTATGGGTTGTTCGGCGAAGGCCGCCACATCGCGTTCATGCATATGGCTCGCCGCTTCTATCGCTTCCCGATCGTAGAGCTGCCCCTGCTGCTGCTATTCGGCTGGCAGGCAATCAGCGGCCTCGTGCTGGTGCTGCGCGGCTGGCGGGGTCGCCACGGGGCTGTTGCCTGGGCGCAGGCGCTTTCAGGCAGTTATCTGTCGATCTTCCTGCTGATCCACATCAGCGCGGTGCTCGGCGCCCGCGCTTACGACATTGATACCGATGTCCGCTTTGCCGGTCAGGGATTGCATGTCGGCCTCGCCGCCTTCTTCATCCCCTATTACGGCCTGGCGGTGACGGCCTTGTTCACGCATCTGGGCTGTGCCCTTTACTGGGCCAGGGGCGGAAACGAGCCTGGGATCGTTGGTGCGGCGGCCTGCATGGGCGCGATCTTCGGTGCGCTGATCCTTGCCGCATTGGGCGGGCTGTTCTTCCCGGTCCATTTGCCGATTGCCGCGTCGGCATGACCGCCGCGATCGGCAACAGCGGCACCTCCAGCGCCCACAGGCGTGCTGGCATGCGCAGCGCCCTTCCCCCTCGCACCCGCGCTTGCTAAGGCTCCCCGCGATCATCGCATTTGCCAAGCGCGACCGCGCGGCTCTCGCCGCCTCCCCGTCCGCGCCGGCACAACAAGAAGGACGCAAGCATGACCGCCATCGGACAGGACAGCCTCGGCACGCGCGACACGCTGGACGTGGGCGGACAGAGCTTTGGCTTTTTCAGCCTGGCCAAGGCGTCGGCCAAGCTCGGCGACATCAGCCGCCTGCCCTTTTCGATGAAGGTGCTGTTCGAAAATCTGCTCCGCTTCGAAGACGGCAAGACCGTAACGATCGAGGATATCCAGGCGCTGGTCGACTGGCAGCAGGAGCGCCGATCGGATCGGGAAATCCAGTATCGCCCAGCGCGGGTGCTGATGCAGGATTTCACCGGCGTGCCCTGCGTCGTCGATCTGGCGGCGATGCGCGATGCCATCACCAAGCTGGGCGGCGACGCGCAGAAGATCAATCCGCTGGTGCCGGTCCACCTCGTCATCGATCACTCGGTGATGGTCGATGAATTCGGCACGCCCCAGGCTTTCCACGACAATGTCGAACTCGAATATCAGCGCAATAACGAGCGCTATGAATTCCTGAAATGGGGATCGAAGGCACTCGACAATTTCAAGGTGGTGCCGCCCGGCACGGGCATCTGCCACCAGGTCAACCTTGAGAATATCGCGCAGGCCGTGTGGTCTTCAAAGGCGCCGGACGGCAGCATGATTGCCTATCCAGACACCTGCGTCGGCACCGACAGCCACACGACGATGGTCAACGGCCTTGGCGTGCTTGGCTGGGGCGTCGGCGGGATCGAAGCGGAAGCGGCGATGCTCGGCCAGCCAGTGTCGATGCTGATCCCCGAAGTCGTCGGCTTCAAGCTGAGCGGCGAACTTGCCGAAGGCATCACCGCGACCGATCTTGTGCTCACCGTCACCCAGATGCTCCGCGCCAAGGGCGTCGTTGGGCGCTTCGTCGAGTTTTACGGCCCCGGTCTGGACGCGCTCAGCCTCGCCGACCGTGCGACCATCGCCAACATGGCGCCCGAATATGGCGCGACCTGCGGCTTCTTCCCGATCGACGACGCCACGCTCACCTATCTCCGCCTGACCGGCCGCACCGAGGAACAGATTGCGCTCGTTGAAGCCTATGCCAAGGCACAGGGCATGTGGCGGCTCGCCGACGCGCCCGATCCTGTATTCACCGATACGCTCGGGCTCGACATGGCGAATGTCGTGCCGTCGCTCGCCGGCCCCAAACGGCCGCAGGACAAGGTGATCCTCACTGAAGTCGACGACACCTTCAACGCCGATCTCGCCAAAATCTATCATCACGCCACTGCCAAGCGCGTGGCGGTGGAGGGCCGGGATCATGATATCGGCGACGGCGATGTCGTGATTGCGGCGATCACCAGCTGCACCAATACGTCCAACCCATCGGTATTGGTCGCCGCCGGCCTCGTCGCGCGCAAGGCCAACGCGCTTGGCATGAAGCCAAAGCCCTGGGTCAAGACTTCGCTCGCGCCCGGTTCACAGGTCGTCACCGATTATCTCGACAAGGCGGGGCTGACCGAAGACCTCAACGCCATCGGTTTCAACCTTGTCGGCTATGGCTGCACCACCTGCATCGGCAATTCGGGGCCGCTCGCGCCCGCGATTTCTGCGGCGATCAACGAGAATGACATTGTCGCCGCCTCGGTCCTGTCGGGCAATCGCAATTTTGAGGGCCGCGTTTCGCCGGATGTGCGCGCGAACTTTCTCGCCTCGCCGCCGCTCGTCGTCGCTTATGCGCTGAAGGGCACCGTGACTGAGGATTTCACGACCACGCCGATCGGGCAGTCGAGCGCGGGCGCCGATGTCTATCTGAAGGACATCTGGCCAACCAACGCCGAAGTTCATGCCGTGATGGCCGCGAACATCGATCGCGGCATGTTCCAGGCTCGCTACGCGCATGTCTTTGCCGGCGACGCCAAATGGCAGGCAATCGATGTCACGGGTTCCGACACCTATATGTGGCGCGCAGGCTCCACCTATGTCGCCAACCCGCCCTATTTCGACGGGATGACGATGACCCCGGCACCCGTGACCGACATCATCGAGGCGCGACCGCTGTCGATCTTCGCTGACTCGATCACCACCGATCACATCAGCCCGGCGGGTAGCATCAAGGCCGACAGCCCCGCCGGCACCTTCTTGCAAGAGCATCAGGTGTCGAAGGCCGATTTCAATTCCTATGGCGCGAGGCGCGGCAACCATGACGTGATGATGCGCGGCACCTTCGCCAATATCCGCATCAAGAACGAGATGACCCCGGGCATCGAAGGCGGGGTGACGAAGTACATCCCGACCGGCGAAGTCATGGCCATTTATGACGCGGCGATGCGCTACAAGATGGACGGCACGCCGCTGGTCGTCGTCGCGGGCAAGGAATATGGCACCGGTTCCAGCCGCGATTGGGCGGCCAAGGGCACCAACCTGCTCGGCGTGCGCGCGGTGATCACCGAAAGCTTCGAACGCATCCACCGGTCGAACCTGGTCGGCATGGGCGTCCTCCCGCTGCAATTCGCCGACGGCGTCGATCGCACCACGCTCAAGCTCGACGGCACCGAGACCTTCACGATCACCGGCGTGGCCGACCTGCGCCCGCGCCAGGACGTAACCGTGACGCTCACGCGCGCCGACGGGACTAGCGAGGAATTCCAGACGCGCTGCCGGATCGATACCGTCAACGAGCTGGAATATTTCCTGAACGGCGGGATTTTGCAGTATGTTTTGCGAAATTTAGCGGCTTGAGAACCCGGTTCGACTTCAGACGGCACACAAACCTCAAGGGACGTAAGGCGGAATGACTTTAACCGTGCCATCGAACTGTGGATACATGACCGGCTTTTCGCCAAAGTATTTTGCAACGATACGGTCACGGCGGACGAAATTATCTTCTTCCGGGTCGATTTCATTGGGGTAGGCAAAATCGGCTGTAAATCTGCCATCTTTGATAAAATATTCTATTTCCGCCCAACGCGGCTTTTGGGTTTGTGCTTCCCAAAGATCAAGTAGCGCATCGCCAAGCTTGTCCAGATCGGGGGCTCGGTACAAAATATGGTTGCCCAAGTCCTTATAGATCGAGGGGGCAACCATGTTACTGTCTAGTCTTGCATAAAGTAACGTATTATCAAGAG
>JBBQAG010000004.1:0-57149 GCA_038315875.1 Sphingomonadales bacterium
TGGTGCCCGGAAGAGGACTCGAACCTCCACGCCCTTACGAGCGCCAGCACCTGAAGCTGGTGCGTCTACCAATTCCGCCATCCGGGCCCCGGAAAGACTTGATACATCAGGTAGGCCGGGCGCTCTAGGGGAGGGGTGGCAGGCTTGTCAACCAGCGCCCGGCACCCACCGGCTTCCCTGGCATTTGGCCCGATACGCGCCCTTGCCGTTTGGCGCCGGCGGCGGCATTGGGGGCGGGCGGGACCAGCGCCGACGCATGGCCATCCGCAAGCGAGGCAGATCATGAAGGACAAGCTGATTACGCTGATCGGCGGCGGCGGATTTCTCGGTCGTTATGTGGCGCAGGATCTGCTGAACGCTGGCGCGCGCGTTCGGATCGCGCAGCGTGATCCGCGCGCTGCCCTGTTCCTGAAGCCGCTCGGGGCGCTTGGCCAGACGCAATTCGTCGCCGCCGATATCCGCAAGCCCGAGACGATCGCGCGCGCGATTTCGGGGTCGGATGGCGTGGTCAATCTGGTCGGGATCCTGAAGGGCGATTTTCGCAGCTTTCAGGTGGATGGCGCGCGCAACGTCGCCGAAGCCGCCACCGCCGAAGGCGCTAAGGCACTGGTCCACCTCTCGGCGATTGGCGCCGACAGCCAGTCGGTCTCGGCTTATGGCAGCACCAAGGGCGATGGTGAGGACGCCGTCCGTGTGGCCTTTCCCACCGCAACAATCCTGCGTCCCTCGATCGTGTTTGGCCGTGAGGACCAGTTCGTCAATCGCTTCGCTGGCATGATCGCAGCGGCGCCTATCGTGCCGGTGCTGCGTGCGGGCGCGAAATTTCAGCCAGTTTTTGTTAGCAATGTCGCTGATGCCGTCGTCGCCGCGTTGAGCGATCCGGCTCGCTTTGGCGGTCAGGTGTTCGAGCTTGGCGGCCCCGATGTCATCACGATGGGGGCGCTGGTTCGCTGGATTGCCACAGCGACCGGGCGCACCCCGCGGATCATCGATCTGCCCGACGCGATCGGTGGGGCGATTGCCCAGCTCGGCTTCCTGCCCGGCGCGCCGATCACCAAGGATCAATGGCGCATGCTGCAGAGCGACAACGTCGTTGCCGTCGATGCACAAGGGCTCGCCGCTTTCGGTATCGAGCCGACCCCGCTGGCAACGGTCGCGCCGGGCTGGCTCGTCCGCTATCGACGCCATGGCCGTTTTACCACCAACCAGGGTTGAGCCAGCGTCAGTGCTGCTTAGCGGCAAGGCGACGCATGCAGCCGCCAACAAAGGGATTTTCAACGGGTGACCGATCTGCTTTCCATCATTCTGCTCGGCATCGTCGAGGGGATCACCGAATTTTTGCCGGTGTCGTCGACCGGTCATCTCATATTGGCAGGCGCGCTGCTCGGCTATGACGATGCCCGCTGGCAGCTGTTCAATATCGTCATTCAGCTCGGCGCGATCCTGGCCGTCGTGGTGCTGTATTGGCGCACCTTTTGGGCGGTGATGCTTGGGCTGATCAAGCGTGAGGCCAATTCGATCCGCTTTGTGCGCAACCTGCTGATTGCTTTCCTGCCGGCGGTCGTGATCGGTCTGGCGCTGCGCAAGCAGATCGAGGCGTTGTTGCTCCAGCCAATCGTCGTTGCCATCGCGCTCATCATTGGCGGCTTTGCAATCCTGATTGTCGAACGGCTGGTCAAGCCGGGCGAGACGACCGGTGTAGCCGCAATTTCCGCGCGTACTTCGGTCGGTATCGGCTTTCTGCAATGCCTCGCTATGATCCCCGGCGTCAGCCGATCGGGCGCGACGATCCTGGGGGCGCTATCGCTTGGCGTCGAGCGCCGGACTGCAGCCGAGTTCAGCTTTTTCTTGGCGATCCCGACAATGCTCGGCGCCACCGTGCTCGAACTCGCAAAGCATGGCGACACGCTCAAATCGGCGAACAGCATCGGCGTTACCGGGATCGCGATCGGCTTCGTCGTCGCGTTCATCGTCGCGCTTCTGGTGGTGCGCTGGTTTGTCGGGATCGTCGGCAAATATGGGTTTGCACCCTTTGCCTGGTATCGCATCATCGTCGGCGGCGCAGCGCTGGTCTGGCTTCTGGCGAGATAGGGCCAATACGGCCCCTTTATCCAGGCGCCTGTCGCCAAGTTAGCCCGTTTCGTCGCTCTGGCTAAAATTATAGGGATGAGCCACTGTCCTATCGACATGAAACTGCGTGACATAGCTCCCAAGCATCGCTAATCGGTCGCGAAGAGGAGGATCGCGATGGCCGACGACGCAATGCTGCAATTTGTTGTTACCAATCAGGCATATCCTCCGAAGCGCGCGCCGTCCTTGCGCGCCGAGGATTTCCGCGAGATCGCCGATCGCTATGCGACGACTGATGGCGAGGTTCAGGCCGGGCGCTGTTCGCAGTGCGGCGTACCATATTGTTCAGTGCATTGCCCGCTGCACAATCACATCCCAGACTGGCTCCGGCTCACCGCCGAGGGGCGGTTGCGCGAGGCGTATGAACTCAGCAACGCCACCTCGACCATGCCCGAGATTTGCGGCCGAATCTGCCCGCAGGACCGGCTATGCGAGGGCAATTGCGTCATCGAGACAGCGGGCCACGGCGCCGTGACAATTGGCGCGGTTGAAAAGTTCATCACCGATACCGCCTGGGACAATGGCTGGGTTGCGCCACTCGTCGCAGGGCGGTCGCGCGGCCAATCGATCGGCATTATCGGCGCGGGGCCGGCGGGCCTTTCGGCGGCCGAATATCTCCGGCTGCTTGGCTATGACGTGCATGTTTATGATCGGCATGATCGCGCTGGCGGCCTGCTGACCTATGGCATTCCCGGGTTCAAACTCGAAAAGCCGGTGATCATGCGGCGGACCGATCGGCTGGCGGCGGGCGGCATCGTCTTCCACCAGGATTTCGAAGTGGGCCGCGATGCGAGCCTTGATGACCTGCGCGCGCGCCACGATGCGGTGCTGATCGCGACTGGCGTATACCGCGCCCGCGCCATCGATGTCGCCGGCACCGATATGGCCGGCGTGGTGCCAGCGCTCGATTATCTGATCGCCTCAAACCGCAAGGGCTTCGGCGATGCTGTCCCCGCCTATGACGATGGCAGCTTGAACGCAGCGGGCAAGAATGTCGTCGTGATTGGTGGCGGCGATACTGCGATGGACTGCGTGCGCACCGCGGTTCGCCAGGGCGCCGCCTCGGTCAAGTGCCTCTATCGCCGCGATCGGGCCAACATGCCCGGCAGCCAGCGCGAAGTCGCCAATGCCGAAGAAGAAGGCGTCGAGTTCGTCTGGCTGTCTGCGCCCGCCGCGTTTGCAGGCGATGACGTTGTAACCAACGTAACCGCCAAGCGGATGCGGCTTGGCGCGCCCGATGCGAGCGGCCGGCGCGCGCCAGAATCCGAACCTGGCGGCGATTTCACGCTGCCGGCCGATCTCGTGATCAAGGCATTGGGCTTCGATCCGGAGGATCTGCCAGAGCTGTTCGGCGCACCGCAGCTTGGCGTAACGCGCTGGGGCACGGTGCGCACCGATGCGCAATCGATGATGACGAGCCTGGATGGCGTGTTTGCGGCGGGCGATATCGTGCGCGGCGCCAGTCTGGTCGTCTGGGCGATCCGTGACGCACGCGACGTCAGCGAGCGGATGCACAAATGGCTGAAGGCACGGGCAGCGCTGGGCCGGAAAGCAGCATGACGGTATCTCAAGCAGAACGCGAACGCCTCGCCCGTGATGGCATGTATCGCCCCGAATTCGAAAGCGACGCCTGCGGTGTCGGCCTCATCGCCGCGACTGATGGCAAGCCATCGCGCCGGGTCGTCCAGTCAGCGATCGATGCGCTGAAGGCCGTGTGGCACCGCGGTGCCGTCGACGCCGATGGCAAGACGGGCGATGGCGCCGGGCTCCATGTCGATCTGCCGATCGCTTTCTTCGACGATGCCATCGCGATGTCGGGGCATCGGCCAATGCCCAATCGGCTCGCCGTCGGCATGATCTTCCTGCCGCGCACCGATTTATCGGCGCAGGAGGCATGCCGGACGATCGTCGAAAGCGCGATCATCGAGGAAGGCTATTCGATCTATGGCTGGCGGCAAGTGCCCGTCGATGTCTCGGTGATTGGGCAAAAGGCGCAATCGACCCGGCCCGAGATCGAGCAGATCATGATCGCCGGGCCGATGCCCGAAAACCAGACCGCCGCCGAGTTCGAGAAAAACCTCTATCTCGTGCGTAGACGGATCGAAAAGCGCGTCATCGCCGCCCAAATCCAGGGCTTCTACATCTGTTCGCTGTCGTGCCGCTCGATCATCTACAAGGGGCTGTTCCTCGCTGAATCGCTGTCGGTCTTCTATCCAGATTTGTGCGATCCGCGATTTGAAAGCCGCGTGGCGATCTTTCACCAGCGTTATTCGACCAACACGTTCCCGCAATGGTGGCTCGCCCAGCCTTTCCGATGCCTGGCGCATAATGGCGAGATCAACACGATCCGCGGCAACAAGAACTGGATGCTCAGCCACGAGATCAAGATGGCGAGCCTCGCCTTTGGTGAGCATTCGGAGGATATCAAGCCGGTGATCCCGGCGGGCGCGAGCGACACCGCCGCGCTCGATGCGACCTTCGAGGCGATCTGCAGGTCAGGCCGCGACGCACCCACCGCCAAGCTGATGCTGGTGCCCGAGGCTTGGGCCGCCACCGCCGATATTCCGCCCGCACACCTGGCAATGTACCAATATCTCGCCAGCGTGATGGAGCCATGGGACGGGCCGGCAGCGCTGGCGATGACCGATGGCCGCTGGGCGGTAGCGGGGATGGATCGCAACGCGCTGCGGCCGCTGCGCTATACCCGCACCGACGATGGGCTGCTGATCGTGGGTTCTGAAAGCGGCATGGTCGTCGTGCCGGAGACGACGATCATCGAAAAGGGCCGTCTCGGGCCGGGGCAGATGATCGCGGTCGACCTTGACGAGGGCTTGGTGCTCAAAGACCGCGAGGTGAAGGATCGGATCGCCGCCGAGGCCGATTACGCGGCGATGATCGGCCAGTTCATCGGCATCGATGATCTCCCGGCGGCATCAGGCGATGCGGTGCGGCGTTATGATCGGCCCGAGCTGATCCGCCGCCAGATTGCCGCCGGGCAGACGCTTGAGGACATGGAATTGATCCTGGCGCCGATGGTCGAGGGCGCAAAGGAAGCGATCGGTTCGATGGGCGATGATACGCCGCTGGCGGTGATTTCGGACAAGCCCCGCCTGATCAGCCAGTTCTTCCGCCAGAATTTCA
Organism: Sphingomonadales bacterium; assembly: GCA_038315875.1. Lineage (GTDB taxonomy): Bacteria > Pseudomonadota > Alphaproteobacteria > Sphingomonadales > Sphingomonadaceae > Sphingomonas. The sequence continues at coordinate 5,272 of JBBQAG010000004.1, forward strand.
GCCAGGTCACCAATCCGCCGATCGATCCGTTGCGCGAACGCCAAGTGATGACGCTGAAGACGCGGTTCGGCAATCTCGCCAATATCCTGGAGCCCGCGGGCGCGCAAAGCCGGGTGCTGGTGCTCGATTCGCCGGTGCTTACCTGCGCGATGTGGGATCGGCTGCACGCGCATTTCGGCGCACAGGCGGCCCAGATCGATTGCACCTTTGAAGGCGGCGGCGGCCCCGAAACGTTGCGCGCAGCGATTCAGCGGATCCGCGCGCAGGCCGAGCAGGCGGTGCGCGAGGGGCGCAGCGATCTGTTCCTGTCGGATGAAAATACCGGGCCTGATCGGGTCGCGATCGCTGGAGTGCTGGCGGCGGCTGCCGTCCACACCCACCTCGTGCGTAAGGGCTTGCGCTCTTATGCCAGCGTCAACATCCGCACCGCGGAATGCCTCGATACGCATTATTATGCGGTGTTGATCGGAGTCGGCGCGACGACGGTGAACGCCTATCTTGCCGAAGCCGCGATCGCCGATCGCCATGCGCGCGGACTGTTTGGCGATCTCTCGCTCGATCAGTGCCTGGCACGCCACCGTACCGCGATCGAGGAGGGCATTCTCAAGATCATGTCGAAAATGGGGATCGCGGTGATCTCCAGCTATCGCGGCGGCTATAATTTCGAGGCGGTGGGCTTGAGCCGCAGCCTCGTCAATGATCTGTTCCCCGGCATGCCCGCCAAGATTTCGGGCGAAGGCTATGCCTCGCTCCATCTGAACGCGCAGCTGCGCCATGATGCGGCGTTCGATACCCCTGTCACCACGCTGCCGATCGGCGGTTTCTATCGCCAGCGGCTGGGCAGCGAGACGCATGCCTATTCGGCGCCGCTGATGCATCTCCTCCAGACGGCGGTCGCGACCGACAGCTACTCGACCTATCTGCAGTTTTCGCGCGGCGTGGCCGATCTGCCTCCGGTCTATCTGCGCGATCTGCTCCAGTTCAATTTCCCGACAGACGGCGTCGCGATCGATCAGGTCGAGGCGATCACCGAGATCAGGAAGCGCTTCGTCACGCCGGGCATGTCGCTCGGCGCGCTGAGCCCGGAGGCACACGAAACGCTGGCGATCGCGATGAACCGGATCGGTGCCAAGGCCGTATCGGGCGAGGGCGGCGAGGATCGCGAGCGCTATTCGCCGCGGCCAAATGGCGACAATGCCAATTCAGTGATCAAGCAGATCGCCTCGGGTCGGTTCGGCGTGACGGCGGAATATCTCAATGCCTGCGACGAGATAGAGATCAAGGTCGCGCAGGGCGCAAAGCCAGGCGAGGGCGGGCAGCTTCCGGGTTTCAAAGTGACCGAATTCATCGCCAAGTTGCGCCACGCAACTCCTGGCGTGTCGTTGATCAGCCCGCCGCCGCACCACGATATCTATTCGATCGAGGATTTGGCGCAGCTCATCTATGACCTGAAACAGATCAATCCAATCGCGCGCGTGTGCGTGAAACTCGTCTCCTCGGCGGGGATCGGCACCGTCGCCGCAGGGGTGGCAAAGGCGCATGCCGATGTGATCCTTGTCTCGGGCAATGTCGGCGGCACCGGCGCGTCGCCACAGACCAGCATCAAATATGCCGGCACGCCCTGGGAAATGGGGCTATCCGAAGTCAATCAGGTGCTCACCCTCAACGGCCTGCGCCACCGGATCAAGCTGCGCACCGATGGGGGCCTACGCACTGGGCGGGATATCGTCATCGCCGCGATTCTCGGCGCCGAGGAATTCGGCATTGGCACGCTTTCGCTCGTGGCGATGGGCTGCATCATGGTCCGCCAATGCCATTCGAACACCTGCCCGGTCGGGGTGTGCACACAGGATGATCGCCTGCGCGAGAAATTCGGTGGATCGCCGGAAAAGGTCATCAATCTGATGACCTTCATCGCTGAAGAGGTCCGCGATATCCTCGCCCGCCTTGGCGTCCGCAGCCTCGATGACATCATTGGCCGTACCGAGCTGTTGCGACAGGTCAGCCGTGGGGCCGAGCATCTCGACGATCTCGATCTCAATCCGATCCTCGCAAAGGTCGATGCCGATGACGACCAGCGCCGCTTCTCGCTCAAAACCGTGCGCAACGAAGTACCCGACAGCCTTGATGCGCAGATGATCCGCGATGCCGCCGCCGTCTTCTCGCGGGGCGAAAAGATGCAGCTCACCTATTCGGTGCGCAATACCCACCGTGCGGTCGGCACGCGCCTGTCGAGCGAGGTGACGCGGACCTTTGGGATGTCCAAGCTTGCCGATGACCACGTCCATGTCCGGCTGCGCGGTTCGGCCGGGCAGTCGCTGGGTGCGTTCCTGTGTAAGGGCATCACGCTTGAAGTGTTCGGCGATGCCAATGATTATGTCGGCAAGGGGCTGTCGGGCGGGATCATCGCGGTGCGGCCGGTGGTGAGTTCGAATCTGGCCAGCCAGGACAACACGATCATTGGCAACACCGTGCTGTATGGGGCGACATCGGGCAGTCTCTATGCCGCCGGACAGGCCGGCGAGCGCTTTGCCGTGCGCAATTCGGGCGCCAATGTCGTCGTCGAGGGCTGCGGCGCGAACGGCTGCGAATATATGACAGGCGGCATCGCGGTCGTGCTGGGAGAGGTTGGCGCCAATTTCGGCGCGGGGATGAGCGGCGGCATGGCCTTCATCTATGATCGCGGGGAAAATTTTGCCAAGCGCGCCAATCCCGAAAGCATCGTGTGGCAACGGATCGCCTCGGCGCATTGGCAGGCCGTGCTCTTCAACCTGGTCCGTGCCCATCATGCGGCGACCGACAGCAAATGGTCAGCAGCGTTGCTCGACGATTGGGACCGCGCCGTCGGCCGTATCTGGCAAGTCGTGCCCAAGGAGATGCTGAGTCGGCTCGCGCATCCTCTTGATGACAGTTTCGAAGCGGTTGCCGCTGAATAGCGAGTGATCGCTGCACGCCCCCTTCCGGCGGGGGAAGGCTTGCCCTAACACCGTCGCCATGTGGCAACTCTATCAATTTCCGCTCTGTCCTTTTTCGCGCAAGGTGCGGCTTCTGCTCGGCGAAAAGGGCGTCGGTTACGAGCTTGTGCGCGAATCGCCCTGGGCGCGGCGCGACGAATTTCTCGATATGAATCCTGCCGGCCAAACGCCGGTAATGGTGGATGACGCGCGTGGAATCGTCCTGATCGATTCGATGGCGATCTGCGAATATATCGAGGAAACCGTCGACAAGGCGGCGATGATCAACGGCACGGCCGCCAACCGCGCCGAAACGCGGCGGCTGGTCGCGTGGTTCGATACGCAATTCTATCGCGATATCACCGCGCCGCTGCTTCAGGAGCGAATGGAAAAACGGCTCGTCCACCGCGCGGCGCCCGATGCCAAGGCGCTGCGTGAGGCGATGAAGGCCGCAGTGGGCCATCTCGATTACACCGATTTCCTGCTCGACCACCGCACCTGGCTGGGCGGATCGACGATGGGGCTCGCCGATCTTGCAGCGGCGGCGCAGATTTCGGTTGCCGATTATCTCGGCGGGATTGACTGGATGGGCCATGAACAGAGCGCCCGCTGGTATCGCGGCCTGAAGAGCCGCCCAAGTTTCCGCCCGCTTCTTTCCGAACGGATGGAGGGTATCCAGCCGCCCAAATCCTATGACGATGTGGATTTTTGATCCGCGATGCACGCAACGCATGATCCTGCCGCCAATATCGCCCCGACGATCGATTTCGCCCGCTTTCTGGAGGTCGATATCCGCGTTGGCACGATCATCGAGGCGTTGCCGTTTCCAGAAGCCCGCAAGCCTGCCTATAAGCTCCTGATCGATTTCGGCCCCGTCATTGGGGTGAAGCGCTCATCGGCGCAAATCACCGAACATCATGCGCTGGCCGATCTGCCGGGAACGCAGGTGGCAGCGGTGGTCAATTTCCCGCCGCGCCAGATCGGCCCGGTCATGTCTGAAGTGCTGACGCTCGGCTTTCCCGATTCGGATGGCAAGGTCGTGCTGGTCCGGCCAGCAGCGCCAGTGCCCAATGGCGGGCGGCTCTTCTAACCCTCCAGGCTGCGCGATGCCTGTTCTGCCATATCGCGCGATACGCCGGGCACCGCCAGGATGCGCTCGAGCTCGGCGCGCATCATCGCGGCACGTGCTGGATTGAAGCGCTTCCACCGGCCAAGCGGCGGCAACAGCTTGGCGGCGGTCTGCGGATTGAGCTTGTCGAGCGCGATCAGCTGATCGGCAACGAAGCGATAGCCCGCGCCGTCGCCCATATGGAATGCCCGTTGGTTGACGCTGAACGCACCGACCAGCGCGCGCGCGCGATTGGGATTGGAGAGGCTGAAATCGCGGTGGCGGGAAAGTTCGATCACGCTCGCCAGCGTGTCGTCCCTGCTCGACAATGCCTGGGTCGAAAACCATTTATCGAGCACCAGCGCATTGTCGGAATAGCGGTTGTAGAAGATATCGAGCGCCGCCACGCGCAGCGCAGACTGCCCGTTGACCAGCGTCGTCAGCGCGCCTTGCCGATCGGTCATGTTGTCGGCTGATTCGAACTGCTGGAAGGCGAGATCATCGGCATCGCTCGCGCCACTCGCCGCGAGATAGCCGAGCGCGACCGACTTCAGCCGCCGCATTCCCTTGCCCAATGGCGAATATTCGAATGGGCCGCTCGACCGGGCAGCCATATAAGCCGCGCGCCATGCAGGCTCCAGCGCCTTGCCGAGATCGCGCCGAAGGCTGTCGCGCGCGCGGAAGATCGCTTCGGGATCGACGACGGGGAGCTGATCGCCAATGAAGCTGTCCGATGGCAACAGCACCACCTCGGCAATGAAGGCGGCATCGAGCCGCTTATCGGCAAGCGTTTGCGTCACCGCGTCGATCACCGCGACATGATCGCCCCGGCCCTGCGATACGCTGGCCACGAGCGTATCGAGCATCAATTGCTGCATCGCCTCATAGCGCGCAAAGGGGTCGTCGTCATGCGCCGACAGCAGCGCCAGATCAGCCGCAGTGCGATTGGTCTCGACGATCACAGGGGCGGAAAATTGCCGGTTGATCGAGAGCAGGGGTGCCTCGTCGATCGCCTCGAAGGCGATATCGTGACGATCGTCGGTCAGCATCACCAACTGTTCATCGCCCATCGGCTTGCCGGTCTCGGCACCGAACAGCTTGATCCTGAGCGGGATCACCATCGCCGCCTTGTCGGTCTGGCCGGGCGTCGGCAGCGTGCGCTGCGACAGCGTGAGCAGCGCCCTTCTGCTGGCGGGGGTGTGATTGATCGTGGCGGTGATCTTGGGCGTGCCTGACTGGCTGTACCACAAGCGGAATTGCGTGAAATCGCTGCCGCCGCCCTCTTCCATGCACGCAACGAAATCCTCGCAGGTTGCCGCCGTGCCGTCAAAGCGATCGAAATACAGATCGGTGCCCGCACGGAAGCGATCGGGCCCAAGGATCGTCGCCATCATCCGGATCAGCTCGGCGCCCTTGTTGTAGATGGTCGAGGTGTAGAAGTTCGAAATCTCGATATAGCTTTCGGGGCGAACCGGATGCGCTAGCGGACCCTGATCCTCAGGGAATTGGGCTGCGCGCAGCGACCGCACATCCTCGATCCGCTTGACCGCCGCCGATCCCTGATCTGCTGAAAAGCTCTGGTCGCGAAAAACGGTGAAGCCCTCTTTCAGGCTCAGCTGGAACCAGTCGCGGCAGGTGATTCGGTTGCCCGACCAGTTGTGAAAATATTCATGCGCCACCACCGCAGAGATGGCGTCGAAATCATAATCTGTCGCGGTATCCGCATCGGCCAGCACATAGCGCGAATTGAAGACGTTGAGCCCCTTATTCTCCATCGCCCCGAAATTGAAATCATCGACGGCAACGATATTGAACACATCAAGATCATATTCGCGACCGTAAACGGTCTCGTCCCAGCGCATCGCGGTTTGCAGCGCCGCAAGCGCATGATCGGTCTTGGCGAGATCGCTTTCGCGCACCCAGATACCCAGCGCGACATCACGACCGCTGCGGGTCGTGAAGCGCGCACGATTGGCAACCAGATCGCCCGCGACCATCGCGAACAGATAGCAGGGCTTGGGGAATGGATCATGCCATTCGGCCCAGTGCCGGCCGTCGCTCAGGTCGCCCTCGCCGACAGGGTCGCCATTGGCGAGCAAGACGGGATAGCGCGCCTTGTCTGCCGTCATGCGCACCTTGTACTTGCTGAGCACGTCGGGGCGATCCGGGAAGAAGGTGATCCGGCGAAATCCTTCGGCTTCGCACTGGGTGCACAGCAGCCCGCCGGACGCATAAAGCCCCATCAGCTGGGTGTTTCGTTCAGGCGCGATCTCGACTTCGGTCTCGATCACATGCGCATCGCCCGAAAGCGGGATGACCAGCGCGCCCTCATCGATCGACCAATCATTGATCGGCGTGCCATCGACGATCACGGCGATCGGCATCTGCCCGCCGCCGTCGAGCCGCAACGGCCCTGCATCCAGTGCATTGCGGGTGACGCGCAGGCGCGCGCCAACACGGGTCTTTGCCGGATCCAGATCAACATCGAGCGATATCTCGGGCACCAGCCAATCGGGCGCGCGATAGGCATCGCGCCGTGTCACATGGGGCGTTGCAGGGGCGGGCTGGGCCAAAGCGGCGTTTACATCGAGCATAGTGGCGAGATAGGGTCGCACAGGCAGGTGCGCCACGTAAAATCGCACATCAAGCCCCGGTTTGACACAATGTTACGCCTTTGGCGGCTCGCGGGAAAGCATGATCGGGCGATTGCTGGTCTTTGGGATGGGATACACAGCGACGCGGATCGCAGACGCGCTGCGTGGCCAGGGCTGGCATGTCACAGGTACCAGCAGATCGGGCCGAGACGGGACGATCCCCTTTAGCGATTCAGACCGCGTTCTCCGTGAAATTGCCGGTGCCAGCCACATCCTGCATTCGATCCCGCCCGGCGATCTCGGCGATCCGGTGCTAACAGCCTATGGCGATGCCGCATCGGCGCGGGGATGGGTCGGCTACCTTTCCTCAACCGGGGTTTACGGCGATGCCGGGGGTGCCTGGGTTGACGAAACCGCGCCGTTCGGGGGCCGGCGCAGCGCGCGCAGCGAAGCGGACGCGGCGTGGCTTGCGCGCGGCGCGCGCGTCTTCCGGCTACCCGGGATTTACGGGCCCGATCGCTCGGCGCTCGATCGCGTGCGCGAGGGCCGCGCCCACCGCATCGATCTGCCCGGCCAGGTGTTCAGCCGGGTGCATGTCGACGATATCGTCAGTGGCGTGCTCGCGGGGCTGAGCGCGCCTCCCGGCGCCTATAATCTGGGCGATGATCTGCCGTGCAGCCAGAATGACGTGATCGATTTTGCCTGCCGGCTGCTTGGCGTCGCGCGGCTGCCGCTACTGTCGATCGAAGACGCCGGGCTATCGGCAATGGCGCGCGGTTTTTACGCCGAGAACCGCCGCGTTGCCAACCGCAAGGCGAAGCGCGTGCTCGGCTGGAGCCCTGTTTATGGCGATTACCGGGCCGGCCTGCGCGCTCTCAATGCGATCACCAGCCCTGCCATGGCCAGCACCGCGCCTGCAGCCGCAAGCGGCGACCAGCGATAGCCCTCGAACAAGGTCGACAGCAGCATTGCGATGACGGGAACGATCACGCTCGAATAGGCTGCCTTTGCCGCACCGATGATTCGCAACACCCCGAAATACAGCGTGAAGGCGATCGCCGAGGCGACGACGCCGAGATAGAGCAGGCCGAACAGATAGGCTGGACGCAGCTCGATCACAGGCGGTCCGGTCAACGTCAGCGCGATCGTGCCGTCGATTGCCGCCCCGATCAGCATCGCATGCCCCAGCATCGTCCCCATTGGATAGCGTTTCGCGGTGTCGGTGCCCTGCAGGATATTGGCGGCCGATGCCGACAACACGCCGAGCAGGGTGATGCCGATACCGATCAGCGATTCGGCAGGGCCATTGGGGTTCACCCGGATTTCCTGCAGAAACATCAGCGCAACGCCCGCCATCGCGACGCCGCAGCCGACGAGCAACTGGCGCCCCAATTGCTGGCCAAGGAATATTCGCCCAAGCAGCGCGTTTGGGATCAGCAGCATCGCAAAAACGACGGCCACCAGCCCTGATGTGACGTGCTGTTCGGCACGATAGACGAAGTTGAAATTGAGGCAGAACTGCAACAGGCCGAGCAATGCCGCAAACAGCCAGCCGCGGCCATCGAGCCGCAGATGTTCGCGCCGGGCGATTGCGTAGATCAGCATCGCAATGCCGCCAATGGCGAAGCGATAGGTGACCGACCAGCTTGGCGGCACGATGCCAAGCTGGTTGCGGATGACGATCCAGGTCGATCCCCAGATCAGCGTCACGATCGCAAACGGAATGAGCACGGCGAGCCGCGTCGACTGGACGACCGGAGCCTCGCTCATCCGCGCATCACAGCGCAGCGATTGCTTTGGCCAGCGGGCGGATATCCGCCTCGCCCTGGTGCCACGACACCACCAGCCGCGCCTCGCCCGGCCCCCAATCGTAGAAATCGAACCCCAGCGCGCGCAGCCCCGCCGCCTCCTCGGGGGAAACGCGCAAAAACACTTCGTTCGCCTCGACGGGGTGGATCAACCGCCCGCCTGCCGCCGTCGCCAGCATCGCGGCGCCCGCATTCGCGCCGCGCGCATTGGCAAGCCAGATGTCGTCGTCCAGCATCGCCAATATCTGCGCGGCGAGATAGCGCCCCTTGGACAGCAGCATGCCGGCGCGCTTGCGGCGCTGGAGCGTGCCCTCGGCAAGCGATGGATCGAAGAATACCAGCAGCTCTGCCGTCATGCCGCCATTCTTGATGAAGCCAAAGCTCAGCGCGTTGACGCCGGCACGCCAGGTGAGGTCGGCAGGCGAACAGCCGAGATGGACGATCGCATTGGCAAAGCGCGCGCCGTCCATGTGGAGCCCAAGCCCGCGCGACCTTGCGAGCTCGCCGATCGCGGCAACTTCATCGGGGGTATATACCCGGCCATATTCGGTCGCATTGGTGATGGAAATCGCATGCGGCTGCACGCGGTGAACATCGTTGGCGATGGCATCGATCACCGTGGTGATGCCAGCGGGCGTCAGCTTCGCGCCGTAGCCCTCAGCGAGCAGCAACTTTGCGCCATGAGTGTAGAATTCGGGCGCGCCGCATTCGTCGTTCTGGATATGCGCGTCGCGGTGGCAGACGACGCCCCCGTAAGGCGGGCAAAGGGCCGCCAGCGCAAGGCAATTGGCAGCGGTGCCAGAGGGCAACCAGAACGCGCGCACGGGCTTTTCGAACAGCGCGGAAACCCGCGCGTCGAGCGCCTTGCTCCACCGATCGCCATCATAGGCGGTGTCGAGGATATTGGCCTGGCCAAGCGCGGCGATCACCTGCGGACAGGCAGGCGCTGCATTATCGGAAAAGAAGCGCATGAATTGTGCCTTGCGGGCGGCGCGCGCCTGCGTCAACTGCGCTTTATCGCGCGCGCTCGTCCTGCGGGTCAGGCGGTGGTTCAGGGGCGTCGTCGGGCGCCGGGGGCGGCTCCCGACGCCCGCGTGTCGAAGGACCGATCTCGATGCTTCCATCCCTGCCCAACTGCAGGTTCAGGCCAAATCCGCGGATCGATCCGTCGATCCCGATTGCTTGATCATTGCCGACTTCGCCGCCTTGATCGATGGCGTCGGGGTCGATCGCCGCGTCCGACAGCTCAGGTGACGGTGTCCGCTCGGCCGCGCCGACGCCAAGCGCATTCTGCATGAAATCGCGCCAGATTCGGGCAGGAATGCCGCCGCCCGACAGGCCTGGATTGGGGGAATTATCGTCATTGCCTACCCACACGCCCACCACCAGTTTCTCCGCAAAACCAACGAACAGCGCGTCGCGATTGTCCTGGCTGGTGCCGGTTTTGCCGAAACTGTCGACAGAAAGCGCTGCCCGCCGGCCGGTGCCAGACGAGACCGAGGCGGCAAGCAGATCGAGCATGTCCTGCTGAACGCGCCCGCCGATGGGGTGTGACCGGTCGCCCAGTGCGTCGAGCCAGCTGCGGTCACGCGTTTCGTCGATGCCGTGTGGGCGCACTGGATAGCCATTGGCGGCAATCGCCGCATAGGCTGCGGTCAGTTCCAGCAGCGACGTGTTGGCGGTGCCTAGCGCAATCGTTGCTTCGTTAGGCAAGGGCGTTGAAATGCCGAGGTCACGCGCGGCGCGGATGACGTTCGCCACGCCGACCCGCTGGGTCAGCCGGGCAGCAGCGACGTTGCTTGAGCGCGCAAAGGCTTCGCGCAGCGTGATCATCCCGCGATACCGCCCGTCGCTATTGTGCGGAGACCAGCTGCCGATCGTGACGGGCGAATCCTCGACGGTCGATTCGGGCGTGAGCCCACTGCGCAGCGCTGCCAGATAGACGAACAGCTTGAACGCGGAACCGGGTTGGCGGCGTGCCTGGGTTGCGCGGTTGAAAGGGCTGTCGCGATAGGATTTGCCCCCCACCATTGCGACGATCCGGCCATCGGGTCGCATCGCGACGATCGCGACCTGCGCCTTGTTGAGCCCCGCCCGGCGCACTGCGCGTTCGGCAGCCCGCTGCAACCGCGCGTCGAGCGTTGTCGTCACCTTGGTCTCGGTGCCAATCGCGCCGGCCTTGTCGCGTGCGGCCGGGAGCACCCAATCGGCGAAATAGGTACCCTCTGGAAGCTGGCGGACGTGATCGAGCCGCAGTCGGGCAGGCGAAACATCGGCAGCATCGCTCTTCGAAAGGAAGCCGCCGCGTACCATTGCCGCCACCACTACCGCCTGGCGCGCCCGGGCGCCTGCCAGATTGCCCGTGGGGGCAAGCCGCGACGGCGCCTTAACCAGCCCCGCCAGCATCGCCGCCTGTCCGATCGTCAGCTTCGCGGGCGTTGTCCCGAAATAATGCTTCGACGCCGCACTCAAGCCATAGACGTTATCGCCGAAATACACGTTTGAGAGATAGCGCGACAAAATCTCGTCCTTGCTCAGCCACGCTTCGAGCCACAGCGCGATCATCGCCTCGCGGATCTTGCGTCCAGCGGTGCGATCCGAATCCAGAAACGCGTTCTTCGCCAGTTGCTGGGTGATGGTGCTGCCGCCTTCGCGAAGACCGCCGGCCGCAATGTTGTGAAACATCGCCCGGGTGATCCCCCAGGGGTCGATCCCCCAATGGCTGAAGAAGCGCCGGTCCTCGATCGCGAGAAAGGCCTGTGGGACGTGCGCGGGCAGCTTGGCGGCATCGACGGGCTTGCCGATCGTCGCCCCGCGCCGGGCGATCGGTGTGCCATCGGATGCCAGCAAGGTGACGCTTGGCGGCGCCGGCGGCTGGAGCGATTTGGACAAGGGTGCCGTCAGCACCAGCCAGCCGATCGCGATGATGAACAAGATCAGCAGCCCCGCCACACCGCGCACCAGCCAGCGCCAACGGCTTGGCCGCCAGGCAACGGGCAGGTTGGTCGTGTAGCCTTGCGGCGGCCCGTCCGGATCGTCGAGCTCGTCCTCGTCCCAGCGATCATCCTCATCGTCGGGCGGGGGCAGCCCACCTGTCAGTTCAAGCGGCGGTTGCCCTTGCTGCCCGGCGCGACGCGACGGATAACGATCAAAGGGCTCATCGCGCATCCGCACCGTCTATCCGATTCCGGGTTACCCGACCAGTCAAGCGGCCATTATCTGTGTTATATCAATAATACAGCAGCGACAAGGGGACGGATCGGGATGGACGGCGACCCCGCGCTCATGCAGATCATTGGCAAGGGCAAGGAAATCGGGGGCAGGCGTGCGGGTGACGATCAAGGACGTTTCGCGAGAGGCGGGCGTATCGATCAAGACGGTCTCCCGCGTGCTCAACAACGAGAAATATGTCGGTGCGGCGACGCGTGCGCGCGTCGCCGAGGTGGTCGAGCGGCTCAATTTCCGGCCGAGCGTTGCTGCTCGCTCGCTCGCCGGGCGGCGCTCGTTCCAGATCGCGCTGATCTGCGACAATCCCAGCCCCTATTATGTTTATGAGATGCAATCGGGCATCCGCGATCGGTGCGAGCAGGACGGGGTGCGGATGATCGCCCAGCCCTATGATCGCGATTCGGCGCGGTTGCTGGACGATATCGAGAGCCTTGTTGAGGCGACGCAGATCGACGGCCTGATCCTGACGCCGCCCGTCACCGATTACCCTGCGGTGCTGGAATTGTTGGCCCGTCGCGATGTCCGCTTCGTGCGCGTGTCACCGGGCAGCGCGCTCGATCTCACCCCGTCGACCTTCATCGATAATGTCGCCGCTGCAGCAACGATGACGCGTCATCTGATCGGGCTCGGCCATCGCCGGATCGGCTTCATCGCTGGTCACCCCAGCTTTGCGACGAGCGCCCAGCGTACCGAAGGCTATCGGCTCGCGCTCACCGAAGCCGGCATCACTGCTGATGCTGGGCTGATCCGCACGGGTACCTATGATTTCGAATCGGGATCGACCGAGACCGAGGCACTGCTCGCCCTATCCGACCGGCCGACCGCGATCTTCGCTGCAAGCGACGATATGGCGGCGGGCGCCTTGGCGGTCGCCCACCGAATGGGGCTGCAGTTGCCGGGCGATCTGTCGATTGCCGGCTTCGACGACACCCGCCTGGCAGGCTTTGTCTGGCCGCCATTGACGACGATCCGCCAGCCGACGCGGGCGATGGCCCATGCCGCTGCCGATCTGTTGCTTGGGGATCCCGCAGGCCCTGTCGAGCGGCGCGAGATTGCGTATGAGCTGATCGTGCGCGGATCGACCGCGCCACCGGGCAGCGCGCGCGACTAGCCGATCAGCAGCAGCGCTGCCGCCACAGACAGCCCTAGCGCCACCAGCGTCGATGTGGCGATCACCAGCAATGGGCGCGGCCCCGCCTCCAGCAATTGCCGCATCGGGGAGCGGATCGCGGTTGCCGTCACCGCTGCTGCAAGCATTGCGCTCGCTACCTTTTCGGCGCCCGTCGCCGCCATCGCTGGCACGACGCCCAGCGAATTGACGCCGGCGAGCGCGAAGAATCCGATGACGAACCACGGGATGCCCGGCCCTTTCGCCTTGCCCCCGTCGGCGGGGAAATACAGCGCGACCACCGCCAGCACGGGCGCCAGCAGCGCCACCCGTGTCAGCTTGACGATCGCGGCGATCTGTCCCGCGCCTTCGGAATAGGAATAGCCAGCGCCCAGAGTCTGCGCGACATCGTGTATCGAGGCGCCGAGCATGAAACCCGCCTTGAGGTCGCTCAGCATCAGCAAATGCGCAAGGATTGGGTAGAGCACCATCGCCGCTGCGCTCATCGCCGAGATGCCGACCAGCACCAGCGTCAATTGCCCCTGGCTCACGCGCCGCTCGCCCAGCGTCGTTGCAAGCGCCAGCGCGGCCGATGCACCGCAGATCGCGACCGCGCCGCCGGCAAGCACGCCGAATGCCGATCCAAAGCCAAAACGCCGCGCCGCGAGCACGCCGGTTCCCATCACCAGCGCGACGATCGTCAGCACAGATAGCAGGGCCACCGGCCCAAGCGACATGATCTGGCCAAAGGTAACGCGCACGCCGACGAGCACGATCCCCCAGCGCAGCAGCGACCGCGAGGCAAAGGCCAGTCCCGGATTGAGCCGTGCATCGGCACTTAGGAAATTCAGCGCCAGGCCAATCAGCAGCGCCATCAGCGTCAGCGGCGCGCCATAGTGATCCGAGATGAACCCTGCCGCCAGCGTTCCCGCCGCGACCACCATCAGCCCGGGCAGATAGCCCTGCCATGTCGCCTTCGGACTGGGTTCGATATCGCCATAGAGATCGGCCGCCATCGGCAATGGTCGGCTTTGCGGTTTTGCTTGCATCGTCCCCATCGCCCGACTTCTATCGTCTTTCCCGGAAAGGACTAGCCGAAGCGCGTCTGCTATGACAACGTTATCGGAAAAAAACGGGCAGGATGGGAGACGGGGATGGCAGGCAAAAGCGGCAGCGCGCGCTGGGTGATCGTGGCGATGGTGTTCTTCGCGATCATGCTCAATTACGTCGATCGACAGATATTGGCGCTGCTGAAGCCAACGCTCGAGGCCGAATATCGCTGGTCCGATCAGGATTATGCCAACATGGTCTCGGCGTTCCAATTTTCCGCAGCAATTGCGTTTCTCGGCACTGGCTGGTTCATCGATCGGGTCGGCCTTCGGCTCGGCTTCGCGATCGGGGTCGCGGTGTGGAGCCTTGCCGGAATGGCGCATGCGGTTGCGACGGGGGTGCTCGGCTTTGTCGTCGCGCGGATGGTGCTGGGGGCGGCAGAATCGGTTGGTACTCCAGCGGCGGTAAAATCGGCTGCCACCTATTTCACCCAGAAAGAGCGATCGATCGCGCTCGGCATCGGCAATACGGCGCCCAATATCGGCGCGATCGTGACGCCGCTCGCCATTCCGGCGCTGGCGCTCGCATTCGGGTGGCGTGCGGCCTTCCTGGTTGCGGGCGGTCTTGGGCTGATCTGGGTCGCGGTGTGGTTTGCGATCCGGGTGAAGCCAGTCGCGGTCGATGGCGCCGTGCCCACTCCGATCGCGTGGGGGGCGCTGCTGCGCGATCGCAAGGTGTTGGCGCTCGCGGTTGCAAAGGTGCTGTCGGATCAGGTGTGGTTCTTCATGCTCAGCTGGCTGCCCGATCTGTTCCACCGGCTGTTCGGCCTGCCGCAGGGGACGATCGGGCTTCCGGTCGCGCTCGTCTATGTGTTTGCAGCGCTTGGCGCGCTGACCGGCGGGTGGCTGCCGACGCGCCTGATGGCAATGGGGTGGAGCACCAATCGCGCGCGCAAGACAACGCTCTTGATCTATGCCGTGCTGATCCTGCCGGTGAGCCTCGTCCTGTTCGTCTCAAGCCCGTGGAGTGCGGCATTGCTGTTGGGGCTCGGGCTGTTCGCGCACCAGGGCTTTTCGACCAATTTGTTCGGTTTCGCCACCGATGTATTCCCAGCGCGCGTAGTGGGATCGGCGGTCGGCATGGCGGCTTTCTGCGGCAATATGTGGTCGATCGGGCTGATCCAGCTCGCTGCCTATTCCTTGTCGCACGGCTGGGGCTATGGTCCACTGCTTGCGATTTGTTCGGGGAGCTATTTGCTGGCGCTGCTGTGCATCCAGTTGCTGGTGCCGGTGATCGTGCCTGTCGACGAAAGCGAGCGCGGCGACGGGATGGCGATGGCTCACTGACGCAAAAAGCCCGGCGGAATCGCTTCCGCCGGGCTTTGCGTCATTTCCGGTCGATCAGAAGTTCACGCGGCCCGTGATCCCGTAATAGCGATCGGCATCGCGCGGGATCTGGTAGCGATAGGCGCCGCCCGGCCCGCCATTGGCAATCGCTGCGGCAAACCCTTGGTCGCCGACATTGCGCACCTGCACCGTCAGACGGTAGCGATCGTTGCGATCGGTGAAGCCTGCGGTAAGATTGACAAGGCCGTAGCCCGGGATCGTGGCCAGTAAACGTTGCACTGGATCAGGCGCGAACAAAGACAGCTGCGAGCTTTGATATGATCCCTGGATGCCGAAGAAGAAATCGACCGGGCCATCGGTGCGCAACCGGTAGTCGGCGCTCAGATTGCCCTTCCATTTCGGCGCAAAGCCCAGCGGCGTGCCCGATGGGATGATCGCCGTGGCCGCAGCGCCAGGGGCCACATTGAATTGATCTACATGCGCGTCGGTATAAGCAACGCCGCCGCTGAAACTCAGATCGGCGACTGGGCGAAAACCGGCGTCGATCTCGAATCCGCGGGTCGAAACGCGGCCGGCATTGGTGAAACGCGTGACGACGACGCCAGCGACCAGATCGGGATTGTTGGCCTGGAAGTTATCATATTGGGCATAGAAGCCGGCGATGTTGATCGTGAGCCGGCCGTCGAGCAGCGTGTTCTTCAGGCCGATTTCATAGGCATTCGATGTTTCCGGCGAGATCACGTTGGTGCCGTTCTTCGACAGGTTGAAGAACACGTTATAGGCCGGCCCCTTATAGCCACGCGAATAGGTGGCATAAGCGGTGCTGTTGTGGCTGAGATCGAATTGCAGCCCAGCCTTGCCCGAGATATTGTCGCTGCTCGTCCGAGTGCGAAAGGGCACGCCATTGGTCGCGGTGACGACGCCGTTGACGCCGGGCGAATCGAACACGCCTTGATCGAAATTGGGGTTCACCCCCGCTGTGCCAACGGGCACGCCGCCTGCCACATCGAGAGCGGCCGAAACGCGGGAATGGAATACGCTCAGATCGTCATGCGTGTAGCGGATGCCGCCGATGAAGCGGAAGCGATCGGTGACGTTGAGCGCCCCCTGGCCAAACAGCGCGACATTTTCGAATGTCGATCCGAAATTCGCCGTGCCGGTGGGGAAAGTGCGCGGCGCGGCAAGCGGACTCGTGCAGGGCGTGAGCGTCGCGGTCGGGATCACTGCCCCTGCCGCTGCTACGCAACGTTCGATATTGCGAGTGAAGATACGTTGTGACACTGCCCGCGAATAAAAGGCGCCGACGACATAGGTGATCAGCTGCTTGGTCGGCGAGGCAAGGCGGAATTCCTGGGTAAAGGTATCGCCCGTCTGCGGCCCGAAATCATGCAGCTGGTTGAAACCGATATAGGATTGCGGCAGCCAGTCGCCGTCGCGGATCTCGGTGTTCTTCCAGTTCCTGTATGAAGTGATACCCGTCAGCGTATGATCGCCAAGCGCGGCGTCGGCCTGAAGCGAGAAGCCATAGCCCTCTTCGTCGGTCGCCGTGACGAGGTTCTGCGCGACCTGCCGCGTATTGGCGCCAAGCGGAGTTGGCAGAACGGTCGTCGACAGATTGGTGGTGACGACGCCAGCGGCCGTCAGCGGCGGCGTCGCGATGATCTCGGCGCAGCAATCATCCTTGTTGCGGTGATAATCGGCGATGAAGGTCAGCGTCAGATCGCGGACCGGCGTCGCCTCGACCTGCAGGCGCCCGCCATAATGCTCCCAGCCATTGACGAGCCGGTTGAGCGTCACGTTGCGGATATTGCCGTCATAGGTTGAATAAAAGCCAGTGAAGCGGGTTCGAACATCGTCGCCCAATGGCACGTTGACCACGCCGCGCGCACGGTATTCGCTGTCGCTGAAATAACCGACTTCGCCATAGCCGCCAAAGCGGGCAGTCGGTCGCTTCGACGTGATGTTGATGACACCGGCAGACGCGTTCTTGCCAAACAGCGTCCCCTGGGGCCCGCGCAACACCTCGAGCTGATCGATATCGACGAGTTCGCTAAAGGCTTCACCCGCGCGGCTGAAGACCACGCCGTCGACCACGGTCGATACCGAAGGCTCGCCAGCAATCGAGAAGGTCGCGGTGCCCACGCCGCGCAGGAAGAGCGACTGGTTGAGCGTGGTGCCCGATTTCAGGAAATTGAGCGATGGCACCAGATATTGCGCGCCCTCCAGGCTCGCCTTGCCTTGCAGCGCCAGCGCGTCACCCGAAACGACGGTGACGGCAAGCGGCACGTCCTGCAGCCGCTCGCTGCGCTTTTGCGCGGTAACGACAATGTCGCCCGGCGCATTCGCCTCGGCAGGCTCGGCTGCTTGCGGCGCTGGCGCGGGCGCCGGGGCGGGCGCGGTCTGCGCCGTGACGGGTGCCGCAATCATCAGGGTCAGCGTCGCCGCGCCCGTCATCAGAATATGCTTTTTCATGTTCCCTCCTAAACCCCCACTAGATTAGTATATATTACCTATTCGACGGCTGTGGCACGTTCAATCGTGCTTCTGCAGCCCACAGAATTGCTTGCTCGATCTCAAACGCCGAGTTCCGCCATCGTTACGACACGCTGTTCGCGCGCGCTGAGTTCGGCTGCCGCGCCGATCGCGACTGCCATCATCCCGTCATGCGCCGTCACCTCCACCGGCCCCGCCCCGCGCACCGCGGCGTTGAATCGCTGGTGTTCGTAAAAGGTCGAGCCGTGATGGCTGCCGGCATTGAGCGCCGCCTCGTCAACCTCGACGATGCGGCGGCTCGGCTGTTTGGCGTTTCGAAAGCCGACGCGGGGCGATCGGACGATCGCTCCTTCGGGAATGAACACATCGAGCCGTGCTTCGTCGCCGACAGCCGTGATCTCTTCCTGATTTTCCGCGCCGTCGGCAAACATCGACAGATCGAGCATCGCGCGGACGCCATTCGCAAAATCGACGGTGGTGAAGCTGTTGTCGATGATGTCGGGGCATTTCCCGTCATAATCCTCATCGAGGTGATTGACGTCCATCGCCCCCGAACAATAGACGCGGACCGCCTCGGAGCCGGTGATCAACCGCATCAGATCGAAGAAATGGCAACATTTCTCGACCATCGTGCCGCCGGTGTTGTGCGAAAAGCGGTTCCAGTCGCCGACCTTGACGAGAAAGGGGAAGCGGTGCTCGCGGATCGACAGCATCTGCAGCCGCCCGATCGCGCCACCTCGAATGTCGGCGAGGAATTCGGCGGCAGGCGGCATGTAGCGATATTCCATCGCCGTCCAGAAGACCTTGTCGGTCTTCGCCGCCTGCTCGACGATCCAGCGGGCATCGTCGATTGTCGTCGCCAGCGGCTTCTCGCAAAGGATGTGCAGCCCGGCATCGAACAGCGGTACCAGCACGTCGCGATGGGTGAAATTGGGACTTGCGACGATCACCGCGTCGCATCTGCCCGCTGCCGCCAGCGCCGCCGCGCTATCGAAGACGGCGACCCCCTCGGCCCGGTCCTTCAGCGCCGATTTCGCCCAATCGAGCGAGCCGTGGTCGGGGTCAGCCAGGGCAGTAACGACCGCGCCCGGCGTGATGGCAAGGTTGTTGATATGCTCGACACCCATCATACCGGTGCCGATCAGCCCATATCTTACCTGCTCTCCCCCAGATGTCACTTGCTCTCCCAACACTCCCGCCTCTATGTATGACAGCGATGTCTGAAATAATGCTTACACCCGATTCCCGCCCGCTCGGCAAGAGTGGATTGATGGTCTCTCCAATTGCGTGGGGGATGTGGCGTTTCGGTCACGCCACCGTCAGTGAGGGGCGGACCCTCGTCGAGGCGGCATTCGAGGCGGGTGTGACGCTGTTTGATACCGCCGATATCTATGGCTTCAACGGCGTTGGCGGCTTCGGCGATGCCGAAAGCTTGCTTGGTCAGGTATTCGCGCAAAGCCCGGCGCTCCGGGGCCGGATGGTGCTGGCGACCAAGGGCGGGATCACCCCGCCGGTGCCCTATGATTCGGGGCGTCCGTATCTCATGGCCGCGCTTGATGCATCGCTCACACGGATGGGGATCGACGGGGTCGATCTTTATCAGATCCACCGCCCCGATATTTTGGCTCACCCGCAAGAGGTGGCGCGCTCGCTCGAAGACATGGTGTCATCGGGCAAGGTCCGCGCGGTCGGCGTGTCGAATTACACCGTGGCGCAAACGACTGCACTTGCCGCTTTTTTGTCGATCCCGCTGGTCAGCCACCAGCCCGAATTCTCGCCGCTTGAACTCGGACCGATCGAAAACGGTCTGCTCGATCTCGCGATGGAGCGCGAGATGGCGGTGCTTGCCTGGTCTCCGCTTGGCGGCGGGCGGATCGGCATGCCCGCCAATGCGCGCGATCATGCCGTGTGCGCAGCGCTCGATATCGTCGCGAACGAGGCTGGCGTGTCGCGCGCGGCCGCAGCATATAGCTGGATCATGGCGCACCCGGCGGGCGCAATCCCGATCGTCGGCACGCAGAATCTGCAGCGGATCGCCGAAATCCCCGATAGTTTCAAATGCCGCTGGACGCGCCAATCCTGGTATGATGTCCTCGTCGCCTCGCGTGGAGAAAAGCTCCCGTGACCGCGCTGCCCCCTTGCGAGATCAGCTGGTTCTCTGCGCTGTGCGATGACGATTATGAATTTCTTGGCGCGCCCGATCCAATGCTCAAATCGAGCTGGGAGCATTGCCGCGATATCGTGATGCAGGCAGAGGCTGGCGGCTTCGACAATATCCTGCTGCCATCTGGCTATGCGCTGGGCATCGATACCACTGCTTTTGCCGCTGCAATTGCGCCGATGCTGCGGCGGATGGCGCTGTTGATGGCGGTACGCGTCGGCGAAAGCTGGCCGCCACAGCTCGCGCGCCAGATCGCGACGATCGACCGGATGCTCGGCACCGACGCTTCGGGAAATGGCCGGCTGAAGATCAACATCATCTCGTCCGAAATGCCCGGTGAAACGCTGGCATCGGCACCCCGCTATGCCCGCACCGTCGAGGCGATGCACATCCTGAAGACGCTGCTCAATGGCGATCCGCTCGATCACGACGGCGAATTCTGGAAGCTGAAGATCGATCCGCCGCGCATCGGCACGCTTTCGGGCAAGGCGCCGCAGCTCTATTTCGGCGGCCTCTCCCCCGATGCGCGGGAAGCGGCGGCGAAGGGCTGTGATGTCTATCTGATGTGGCCCGACAAGCGCGAAGCAGTGGCAGAGATCATCGCCGACATGAAAACGCGCGCTGCGAACCACGGCCGCAGCCTCAAATTCGGCTACCGCGCGCACGTCATCGTCCGCGAAACCGAAGCCGAGGCGCGCGCTGCTGCCGACCGGCTGCTGTCGAAGCTCGATGCTGCGCAAGGCGCTGCGATCCGGGCAAAGTCGCTTGATTCGCATTCCGCCGGCGTGGCGGCACAGGCCGCGCTTCGTGAGGGCGCCGGCGACGACGGCTATGCCGAGGCCAATCTATGGACGGGTGTCGGTCGCGCCCGATCGGGTTGTGGCGCAGCGATCGTCGGCGATCCCGATCAGGTGCGCGCCAAGCTCGACGATTATCGGTCGATGGGCATTGAGGCCTTCATCCTGTCGGGCTATCCCCATGCGGCCGAGGCGGATCTGTTTGCGCGCCACGTGCTGCCGCACATCGATCACGCTTCATTGTAGAGATTTTCATGCCCAATGCCCTTGCCGATACGACCATGCCGCTAGTCGTCGGCATCGGCGGGACGATCGGCGGCGTCGCGTCGACCGAACGCGCGCTGCGGATCGCGCTCGACAGCGCCGGGCGGGAAGGCTTTCGGACCCGATTGTTCGGCGGCGCAGACATGGCCCAGCTGCCGCTCTATAATCCCAAGGCCACCGATCGCACCCCGCAGGAGCGCGATTTCATCGACACGATGCGCGATGCATCGGCGCTGATCATCGCCAGCCCGGGGTATCACGGCAGTATTTCGGGCGTCGTCAAAAACGCGCTCGATCTGCTTGAGGAGACTGCGCAGGATGCCCGTCCCTATCTTGCCGACATGCCCGTCGGGCTGATCGCGACGGCCTATGGCTGGCAGGCGACGGGGAGCACAATCGCCGCGCTTCGATCGATCGTCCATGCGCTGCGCGGTTGGCCCACCCCCTTTGCCGCCGCAATCAACACCCAGATCACCAAATTCGATGAGGAAGGCGGCGCGAGCGATCCCGCCGTGCTCGATCAGCTGACGCTGGTGGGTCGGCAGGTTGCCCGGTTCGCGCCCTTGGTCGCCGCCAATGCCTGAGATTGGCCGGCGCAGCGCCCTCGCGGCGATCGGTGGTGCGGCGCTTTCGTCGCCGCTTTGGGCGCAGCAACTCGTCGATCTGGGGCTGAAAGGCGGCGGCGGGCAGGTGCCGCTGGTCCACAATTTCCCCGAAAAAGGGCCGATGATCCTTCAGCGCAGCCGTGCGCCGCTCCTGGAAACGCCGTTCGACGTGTTCGATATCGGCGATCGCGGGGTGTTTACGCCCAGTGATCGCTTCTTCGTGCGTTGGCATTATTCGGATATCCCGCTGTCGGTCGATGTCGCGGCGTTTCGCCTCAGGATCGAAGGTGCCGTCTCCCAGCCCACCGCGCTGACCCTTGGCGACCTGCTCAAGCTGCCGCGCGTGGAAATCGCTGCGGTCAATCAATGTTCGGGCAATTCTCGCGGGTATTTCTCGCCACGCGTGCCAGGTGGCCAATGGGGCCACGGGGCCATGGGCAATGCCCGCTGGACCGGTGTTCGACTGAAGGACGTGCTCGATCATGCCGGCATCAAGGCGGGCGCAAGTGCGGTGCGTTTTTCGGGGCTCGATCGCCCACCCGTGGAAGGCGCGCCGTGGTTCGCAAAATCGCTTTCGGTCGATCATGCCCGTAACGGCGAGGTGATGATCGCCTTTGCAATGAACGGCCAGCAATTGCCCATGCTCAATGGCTTCCCGCTGCGGCTCGTGGTGCCGGGCTGGTATTCGACCTATTGGGTGAAGGCGCTCTACCGGATCGAAGTGCTGACCAGCGCAGACGATAATTTCTGGATGGCAAAGGCCTATCAGATCCCGGCCACCCCGCGTGCCAGCGTGGCGCCTGCGGACAAGGGTTTTCCAACGGTGCCGATCAGCAAGATGGTGCCGCGATCCTTCATCACGAACCGCCGTACCGCGACGCTGGCGGCAGGGGCGCCGCTCAAGTTGCGCGGCATCGCCTTTGGCGGGGCGACTGGCGTTGCGCGCGTCGACCTGACGCGCGACGGCGGCAAAAGCTGGCAGGCAGCAGTGCTCGACCGGGACGAGGGGGCGTACAGCTTCCGTGCCTGGAGCCTCAACATGGGGGCGCTCGAACGCGGCGATCACAAGATCGGCGTGCGCTGCACCGCCACCGACGGCCAGGCGCAGGTCGCCGATCCAATCTGGAACGGCGGCGGTTACATGTACAATCCCGTAGAGACGATCACGGTGGTCGCGGCATGAGATGGCTCGCACTGCTGGTCCCGCTGTCGCTCATCGCATGTGGTCAACAGCGACCCGGCGAACGCAAGATTTCGGTGCCCGCCGATTTCGCGCTGCGGTCAGCCTCGATTGCCTTGCCAGCCGATGCCGCCACGGCGCCGCTGCCCGAACTCGTCGCCCAGAATTGCACGGGCTGCCACTCTTCAGAGATGATCACCGCCCAGCCGCCGCTCGATGCCAAGAAATGGCAGGCGGAAATAGACAAGATGCGCGGCGTCTTCAAAGCGCCGATCGCTGCGGGCGATGATCCGCAGTTGATTGCAGCATTGCTAGCGCTCGAAAGCCAGGCGGCACGCTGAACGCGGCGCAAAAAAAAGCTGGATGCCCCGTGAGGATTCGAACCTCAATTAACGGAGTCAGAGTCCGTAGTCTTACCTTTAGACGACGGGGCAACGTGCGGCGCAATTAGGTGGCGCCTCCGGGCCGGTCAAGGCGTTTCTCGCGACATCGACCGCTGCCTTGCTGCGCAAGGCGTGCTCGGCTATCATTGCTTCAAGCACCGGATGGAGCCCCTGCTCCGGGCCGGAAAAACATAATGGTGATTGATGGCATGGGGGATTTTTCCGCCCGAATGCCCAACCGGCATGGCCAAGGCCAGGCCCGTTCGGCACCCAGCGCGACTTCGGATACCATAGCGGGCCCGATGGCGGGTGGGACGACGGGCGCGACACCCGGGCCGATCGGTCGCCAGCGATTTCCCGATGCGCGCCATTACGCAGCGCTCGATCTCGGCACCAATAATTGCCGGTTGCTGATTGCGCGGCCAAGCGCGCAGGGTTTCACCGTCGTCGATGCCTTTTCGCGGATCGTAAGGCTGGGGGAGGGCCTCGCCGCGACGGGGAAGCTCAGCGATGCGGCGATTGATCGCACCCTATCCGCGCTTGCCATTTGTGCGGACAAGCTGCGCCGGCGCAATGTCGCCCTGTCGCGTTCGGTCGCGACTGAAGCGTGCCGGCGCGCCTCGAACGGCGCGGCGTTCATTGAACGTGTCTATCGTGAGACGGGCATCGTCCTCGACATCATCTCCGCTGAAGAGGAGGCGCGCTTGGCGGTGCTCGGCTGCCATATCCTGATCGAACCCGGCGACGATCCAGCGCTGGTCTTCGACATCGGCGGCGGATCGACAGAATTGGTGCTGATCGACACCCGCACGCCGATCCCGACCGTGCTTGACTGGCACAGTGCGCCCTGGGGGGTCGTGTCGCTTACCGAACATGCCGGTCATGGCGAGGGGGCGGAAGGCCGCGCCCTTGCCTATGCGCGGATGCGATCGATCGTCGGTGAGAGCTTCGCCGGCTTCGCGAGCCGATTGCCAAGCGGCATCGCCCAACCGCGGCTGCTCGGCACCAGCGGCACGGTCACGACACTCGCCAGCGTCCATCTCGGGCTCGATCGTTATGATCGATCGGCGGTCGACGGGGTGATCGTGCCGGCGACGGCGATGCGCCAGATCAGCGCCGATCTAGCGGGCAAATCGGTCGACGAGCGCGCGCTGCTGCCGTGCATTGGCCATGAACGCGCCGATCTCGTCGTTGCCGGTTGCGCGATCCTCGAGACGATCATGGATCTTTGGCCGGCTGAGCGGCTCGGCGTCGCCGATCGCGGCATTCGCGAGGGCATACTGCGCCGGCTGATGCGGGGGGACGCGGCATGAGCCGGGGGGGCTCAGGCGGGCGCGTCCGCGTGCGCACCTCGCGTGGGCGGACGCCGCAATCGAACCGCTGGCTCGAACGGCAGCTGAACGATCCCTATGTCCGCAAGGCCAAAGCGGAAGGTTATCGGAGCCGGGCGGCGTACAAGCTGATCGAGCTCGATGAGCGGTTTGCGCTGTTGAAGGGCGTGAAGCGGGTCATCGATCTGGGGATCGCTCCCGGCGGATGGAGCCAGGTGGTGCGCAAGCTGACGCCGGCTGCGGTGATCGTCGGGATTGATCTGCTGCCGGTCGATCCGATCGATGGCGTCGAGATCTTCCAGATGGATTTCACCGATGATCGCGCCCCCGAACTGCTGATGGAGGCGCTTGGTGGCGCACCCGATCTGATCCTGTCGGATATGGCCGCCAACACTGTGGGGCATCCGCAAACCGATCACCTGCGCACCATGGGCCTTGTCGAAACGGCGGCGGCGTTTGCTTATGACGTGCTTGCCCCGGGCGGCGCCTTCGTCGCCAAGGTGCTGGCGGGCGGCGCCGACAGCGACCTCGTAGCTGAGTTGAAGCGCAATTTTGCAGCCGTGAAGCACGCCAAACCACCGGCAAGCCGCAAGGATTCGTCAGAATGGTATGTCGTGGCGCAGGGATTCAAGGGGCGGTCAGCGGAATGACGGTGTTGTTGCGCGTCGCTTACCGGCCCGCAGTCAGCAGATGCAGCCCGGCTGCCGGCGAGGGCTTTGCGCTCCGCCGGCCGGCACTCGGCTTATCCTCGGTCAGCTGCGCCAGCCTCGGACCTCGCCCTCAACCCTCGTAGTCGCCGCCCAGATTCTGGTTGCGCGGGGGGGCAGCGGCGGTGAGGCGCAGTGCTTCGGCAGAGGCCGACAGCGAGCCGATCTCATCGGGCGCATCCTCATCGTCTACCTGAACGCGCTGCAGGCTCTGCACGACCGATTCCTGCAGATGCTTTGGCTTGACGCGCTCTTCTGCGATCTCGCGAAGGGCAACGACGGGGTTCTTGTCGCGGTCGCGGTCGATCGTCAGATCGGCGCCGCCTGAAATCTGGCGTGCACGCTGGGCTGCGAACAGCACGAGATCGAAGCGGTTGGGGATCTTGTCGACGCAATCTTCGACGGTAACGCGCGCCATACAGAACGCTTCCTTCACGGTGACGGGAAAGACGGCGACTTAGGGGGAGGTGCCGGCTGAGTCAAGAAATGCGGGCTTGTGTGGAACGATCACCGGCCTCAGGACGTCCGGCGATCATGAATCCTGGCGCACAACCCTGTTTCACCGTTGGCGGCAATCAGCTGACGATGCTCGATACCGGGCCTCGCCGGCTCGATACGCTGATCGCGCTGATCGACGGCGCCAAAGAGTCGCTCCGGGTGATCTATTATATCTATGTCGACGATGGCGCCGGCCAGCGCGTGCGCGATGCGTTGATCGGGGCTGCGACGCGCGGGGTGACGGTGTCGCTGATCGTTGATGGGCTCGGGAGCGAGGAAGCAAACCAGAATCATTTTTTCGATCCGATGCGCGATGCCGGCATCGAGGTTTGTCGCTTCGTCCCGCGCTGGGGGCGGCGCTATCTGCTCCGCAATCACCAGAAGCTGGCGCTCGCTGATGGCGAAGGTGCGGGCGCACGCGCGATCATTGGTGGCTTCAATGTCGAGGATGCATATTTCGGTACGCCCGCCGAACAGGCGTGGCGTGATCTCGGGCTGTTGGTCGAGGGTCCGGCAGCGCAGCATATCACGGGCTATTTCGACGCACTCTCGCGCTGGGCACGGCGGCCGCGGGCGCCCTTGCGGGCGCTTCGCCGTGCGCTTGGCACGTGGAGCCAGCCCGAAGGATCGGTGCGTTGGGTATTCGGCGGCCCGACGCGGCGGCTTTCGCCTTGGGCGCGCGCGATCAAGCGCGACATCGAACAGGCGCAGCGCCTTGACCTGATCAGCGCCTATTTCGCGCCGAGCCCCGGGATGCTTCGGCGCCTCGATGCGACCGGCATGCGCGGGCGGGTGAGGATCGTGCTTGCCTCGAAGAATGATCATGGCGCGGCGATCTGGGCATCGCGGTTCACCTATGCAGGGCTGCTGAGGAAGCGCGTCGAAATCTACGAATATCAGCCGACAAAACTCCACACCAAGCTCTTCGTGGTCGACGATATCGTCTATATCGGTTCGTCCAACTATGATGTGCGCAGCCTGTTTCTCAATCTCGAGATGATGCTGCGGATCGACGACACGGCCTTTGCTGACCATGTCAGGAGTTATGTCGATGGCGAGATCGCGCAGTCTGAACGGATCACATCGGCGCTCTATAAGGCGCGGACTGGATGGTTGATGCGCATGAAGCAAGCGGTCGCCTTCTTTGCGATGACGGTGCTCGATTATAACGTGACGAAGCGGCTCAATTTCACCAACGGCGGCAGGGAATAATCGGCCGGCGCGGGGTTGCACGGCGCTGCCAAGCGCTTAATCGGGCGACATGGATGCGCGTGTTGGCCAGATCGTCGTGATTTTCCGCTCGGTGCGCACTGAGGAAGACGATGCCGGCTACGCCGAGGCTGCAACGCTGATGGAGCAACTCGCTGCCGAACAGCCGGGCTATCGCGGTTTCGAAAGCGTGCGTGGGGCAGGGCGCGTCGGCATCACCCTCAGCTATTGGGCCGATGATGCGAGCGCAAAGGCGTGGCGCGACAACCGCGAACACAAGGCGATCCGCGACGCTGGCCGGGCGCGCTGGTATGAAAGCTATGATCTCGTCGTTGCCGAGGCGATCCGCCATTATGATTGGCAGCGGCCTTGAGCCGCAATACCCCAGCCGGCTCGAGCCGCAAAACTGCCGCCGATCGCGATTTCGCGCTGATGTTCATGGTGATGCTGACGATCGCCGCCGGCAATACCGCGTTGCAATCGGTGCTGCCGGCGCTCGGGCGATCGCTGCATGTCGCCGATAGCGGGGTGGCAGCGGCGTTTTCGGTTTCGGCGCTGCTCTGGGTAATCGCTGCGCCCTTCTGGGCCAAGCGATCCGACCGGCACGGCCGGCGGGCGATGATTCTGCTCGGCATGGCAGGCTTTGCCGTATCGCTTGGCCTATGCGGCGTGTTCCTGCTGGCAGGGATCAATGGCTGGATCAGCGGCAGCCTCGCCTTCCTGCTCTTCATCGGCGGGCGGCTGATCTACGGCACGTTCGGCGCTGCCGCCCCGCCTGCCGTCCAGGCACTCGTCGCTGGCAGCACTACCCGTGAGGAGCGGACCAAGGCGCTCACCCTCCTCGCCTCCGCCTTTGGGCTTGGCACGATCCTGGGACCCGCGATCGCTCCCTATCTGATCCTTGGCATGATCGGGCCAGTGCACGTCGGCCTAGCCGGGCCCGCCTTCATCTTTTCGGCTTTTGGCGTTGCGATGCTGGTGACGATCTATCGAATGCTGCCAAGGGACGTCGGCATGGCGACCGGCCACAGTGCCGCCGCCAATGCCTATCCTTCGATCGGCGGCCAAAGCAGTGGCGCGAGCATCACCGCTGCAACCGCGATGACGAGCGAACATGTCGGCTATCTCGATCCGCGTATCCGCGCCTGGATGGTGGCGGGGCTGGTGATGGGCCACGCCCAGGCAATGACGGGGCAGGCGATCGGCTTTCTCGTGATCGATCGGCTGCATCTGGCACCTGCGCTCGCGTTGCAGCCAACGGGGCTGGTGCTGATCATTGGCGCTGGCGCGGCGTTGCTTGCTCAATGGGGGATCATCCCCAACCTCAATCTCGATCCGCGCCGATTGGTGATTATCGGCCTGGTGGTTGCGGCGATCGGCATCGCATTGACCGGACTTGCGACCTCGCTTTACGGTATTGCGCTTGCCTACGGGCTTGCCTCGCTTGGCTTTGGCTTCACCCGGCCAGGCTTCACCGCAGGCGCCTCGCTCGCCGTCGGGCCGGGCGCGCAAGGCGCCGTCGCCGGCAAGGTCACCTCAATCAACGGCGCGTCGTTCGTGCTTGGCCCGTCGATCGGGGTCGGGCTTTACGAGCTTTTCAAGCCGCTACCTTATCTGATCGCCAGTGCCGCGCTGGTGGTGATGCTCTTCTACGCCTGGACCCAGCTCGCCGACGTCACTCGATCGGCGTTGGCGCCAACGATTGGCCCGGACGACCTTGGCCCGGCAGGGTAAAGCCAATCGGCTGGAGCGCCGATGCCTGCTGCTTCAGCTTTGCCGCCATTGCTTCATATTCAAGCTCCATCTCGGGCGTGACCGAAGCGCGCGAGTCAATCAGCGCTGCGTCAAAATCCGCCATCGACACCTGCGCGACGTCGATCGACTTGCGCAGCGCAACCAACCCGGCCCGGCGCACCAGATCCTCCAGATCGGCGCCCGAAAATCGATCGGTCCGATCGGCCAGGTCATCCAGATCGACATCGCCTGCAATCGGCATCTTGGCGGTCTGGATCGTCAGGATGCGCTTGCGCCCCGCCCGATCGGGCACTGATACATAGATCAACTCGTCGAACCGACCTGGGCGCAGCAGCGCGGGATCGATCAGATTGGGGCGGTTGGTGGCGCCGATCACGACGATCGACTGGAGCTCCTCCAGCCCGTCCATCTCGGCAAGGATGGTGTTGACGACGCGCTCGGTTACCTGCGGTTCGCCCATCCCGCCGCCGCGGGCGGGCACCAGCGAATCGAGCTCGTCGAAGAAGATCACGCACGGCGCCACCTGGCGTGCGCGTGCAAACAGCTTGGCGATCTGCTGCTCGCTTTCGCCATACCATTTGCTGAGCAGATCGGATGATTTGGTGGCGATGAAATTGGCCTGCGCCTCGCGCGCGACGGCCTTTGCAAGCAGGGTCTTGCCCGTGCCCGGCGGTCCATAAAGCAGAAATCCCTTGGCCGGGCGGATGCCCAGCCTGCGAAACGCATCGGGGTTCTTCAGCGGCAGCTCGACGCCTTCCTTCAGCCGCAGCTGCGCATCGTCGAGCCCGCCGACATCCTCCCAGCGAACAGTGGGTGCCTGCACCATCACCTCGCGCATGGCCGATGGCTGCACGCGCTTGATCGCGCCCAGGAAGTCCTCGCGCGTCACCGACAGATCGTCGAGCACGTCGGGTGGGATCGTGCCTTCTTCCAGGTTTAGCCGCGGCATGATCCGGCGCACCGCCTCGATCGCTGCCTCGCGGGTGAGCGCCGCCAGATCGGCGCCGACAAAGCCGTAGGTGGTGCGCGCGAGCTCATCGAGATCGACCTTCTCGCCAAGCGGCATGCCGCGGGTGTGGATACCAAGGATCTCGCGGCGCCCGCGCTCATCGGGCACGCCGACGACGATCTCGCGGTCGAACCGGCCTGGCCTGCGCAACGCCTCGTCGATCGCCTCTGGGCGATTGGTGGCGGCGATCACGACCAGATTGGCGCGCGCCTCCAGCCCGTCCATCAAGGTGAGCAATTGCGCGACAAGCCGCTTTTCGGCCTCGCCCGATACTTGGTCGCGTTTCGGCGCGATCGAATCGATCTCGTCGATGAAGACGATCGACGGCGCATTCTTGGTCGCCAGCTCGAATACGTCGCGCAGCCGTTTCTCCGATTCGCCGTACGCCGATCCCATGATTTCGGGGCCGTTGATCAGGAAGAATTCGGCAGATGATTCGTTTGCCACCGCCCGCGCGAGCCGGGTCTTGCCCGTGCCCGGCGGCCCGTGAAGCAGTACGCCCTTGGGTGGATCGACCCCCAGCCGTTGGAACAGCTCTGGATAGCGCAGCGGCAGCTCGACCATCTCGCGCAGCTGATCGATCGTCTGGCCCATGCCGCCGATATCGTCATAGGTCACATCGGCCCGGTGCGCGCCTTCGGGTTCCTCATATTCCGGCCGCAGCTCGATCTCGGTATTCTCGTCGATATGGACGACGCCCTTGGGGTTGGTTGCAATCACTGCCAGGCGGATTTCCTGGAGCGCATAAGCGGGGGCGCGGAGGAATTGCTGGACGTTGGGCGGGATATCCTGAACGCGTTGCTGCCCCGCCGTCGCGACGATATCGCCCTGATAGAGCGGGCGACCGAAAAACGTGCGCTTCAGGGCGTTGGCCGATCCTTGCAGCCGCAGATTTTGCTGGGCGGGGGCAAACACCACGCGCGTCGCCGGCTTCGATTCGACCTTGCGGATTTCGACGAACTCGCTGGAGCCAGCGCCGGCATTGGCGCGCTGCAATCCATCGATCCGGATGATTTCAAGCCCTTCATCTTCGGCATAGGGCATTACCGCGCGCGCTGGCGTCGGCCGCTTGCCAATGATCTCGATCACATCCCCCTCGGCCAGCCCAAGCGCCGCCATCATCGCGCGTGGCACATGCGCGAGCCCGCGCCCGCTATCCTCGGCGCGCGCATTGGCTACCTGCAGTTTGCGGACGGGTGATTCGGCGTCGGCCATTGGGCTCTCCTTGGAACGAACTCGGGCGGTGAGCGCGCGAGATAGGGAGCCAGTTCCGGATATGCGAGTCGCGAGCGACGCGCAAAAAAAGGGCCGACCCACGAGGGATCGGCCTTGAAAGTTTAGGAGAGGATGCCTGAAAGGCATGACCTGTGTGCAGTGCAGCGCAATATTGTGCAAGTGCGAAGTGAAGCATCCCGATTGCGAAAACTGCAATTCGCGGTAGCGCTCGACGCAATCGGCCTGTTATATTCGGTTTGCTGACGCGCGTTATACCGCGCTGCACAACAAGGGGGTCTCATGCGCAGATTGCCGCCACTCACCGCGATCGAGGCCTTTGTTCAGGTGGCGCGGCTTGGGTCCGTGAAGGCAGCAGCACAGGAACTGGCGCTCTCCGCACCGGCGCTCAGCCGGCGGGTACAGGCGCTTGAACGATTCATCGGGCGTTCGCTGTTCGATCGGCGGCACCAGGCAATGCAGCTGAATGCCGATGGCGAGCGGCTGATCGCGCAAATTGCGCCCGCGCTCGACAGCCTGTCCGATGCCGTCGAATCGATGACGAGCGGGGCAGATGTGCTGCGGCTTCGGCTGGGCGTGCTGCCTCTGTTCGCCTCGCAGCGGCTGTTCCCGCGGCTCGCCCGGCTGCGCGCGCGCCATCCCGAGCTTCATCTGGATATCGATACAGCGGGGCACAGCACCACCCGTCTCGGCGAGGGGCTCGATGCCGCGATCGTGCTGGCGCGCGAGATCGAGCCAGCGCTCTATGCGCACCAGCTGGACCGAAATCACATCGTCGTGATTGGCTCACGCCTGCTGATGGAGGGCGATCTGCCCGTGACAGAACCAGCGCACCTCACGCGGTTGACGGCACTTGTGCACCGCGACATTCCCGATACCTTCGCCACCTGGTGCAAGGCGGCGGGGATTGCCGATCTGGAGCCGCTCGCGATCGATCATTTCGATTCGGGCGCGTTGATGCTGGAGGCGGTCGCCCAGGGACTTGGCGTCGCCTTCATGCACGAGAATCATTTTCTCGATGCGCATGACGACCGGCTCGTGCAGCTTTTCGATATCAGGGTCGAAAGCCAGTATAATTACTGGTTTGTCTGCCGTCCCCGGGCGCTGCAGCAGCGCCCGGTGCGTCTGTTCCACGATTGGCTGATCGAAGCGCTGGGCCCCCCTGCTTAGCTTGCGCGAGCGCTGATGATCTTGCCGGGGGTGCGCGGCGGCTCGCCCTTCGGCAGCGCGTCGACATTTTCCATGCCCTCGGTCACTTCGCCCCACACGGTATATTGCCCGTCGAGGAAGTTCGCATCGGCAAGGCAGATGAAGAACTGGCTGTTGGCGCTGTTTGGGTTCGACGTGCGCGCCATCGAGCAGACACCGCGGGCATGCCGCTCGCGGCTGAATTCGGCGGGCAGATCGGGATGATCGGAGCCGCTAGTGCCGGTGCCCGTCGGATCACCGCCCTGGGCCATGAAACCGTCGATCACGCGGTGAAAAACGACGCCGTCGTAAAAACCGGCATTGGCCAGTGTGCCGATCCGCTCAACGTGCAGGGGCGCAAGATCGGGGCGCAGCTTGATTGTCACGTCGCCGGTATCGAGGGTCATTGCCAGCGTGTCGAAAGAGGTGGCCATTACAGCGGTCCTTGATCGGTTGATGTCGGGGCGGCCCTAGCGAGCCCTGGCGGCGCTGGCAAATCGCTGAGGGAAATACCCCGGCGATTGGCATTGCCGCGCTGCAGCGCTAGAGACACGAAGGGTCAGCGACGGGAGGTCGAACGATGAGCGAGACCGAACTCGACAACGAGGCAGAAGCCACCGCACGCGACAGCGAGCTCGACGGCGATGACCGGCTGAAGCCCGAATTCGTTCGGGCCGTGCTCGATGCCGTAGAGGACGGGAATGCGGCGCGCGCGATCGAGCTCGTCGAGCCGCTCCACCCGGCCGATATCGCCGATCTGTTCGAGCTGACCCCGGCGGATCAGCGCGGCGGGCTCGCCAAGGCGATCGCTGATCTGCTCGACGGCGATGTCTTCGCCGAAATGAACGATTATGTCCGCGAGACGCTGATCGATGCGCTTGAGCCGCATCAGATCGCGGATATCGCGTCCGAACTCGATACCGATGATGCCGTCGCGATCATCGAGGACATGGATGCCGAGGATCAGCGCGAAGTGCTTCGCGCGCTTGATCCCGATGATCGCGCCGCGATCGAAGAGGCGCTTTCCTACCCCGAGGAATCCGCCGGGCGGCTGATGCAGCGCGAGCTGATCGCGGTGCCAGAGCATTGGACGGTCGGCGATGTGCTCGATTATCTGCGCGGCAATGATGATCTGACGACCGATTTCTGGGAAATCTTCGTCGTCGATCCAGCGCACAAGCCCGTCGGCACGTGCCAATTATCGTGGATCATGCGCACGCCCCGCATCGTGTCGATGGGCGATGTCATGCGCCGCGAACAGACGCTGATCCCGGTCGACATGGATCAGGAGGAAGTAGCGCTCCGCTTCCAGAAATACGCGCTGATCTCGGCTGCCGTCGTCGATCCCGGCGGGCGGCTGGTCGGCATGATCACCGTCGATGATATTGTCCACATCATCAGCCAGGAAGCCGGCGAGGATATCCTGCGACTGTCGGGCGCAGGCGAAGGCGACATCAACGAGCCAATCGCGCTCACGGTGCGCACCCGGATCATCTGGCTGGTCGTCAATCTGGGCACAGCGATGCTGGCGGCATCGGTAGTCGGCGCGTTCCAGGGGGAGATTGCGCGCTACGCGCTGCTCGCGGTGCTGATGCCGATTGTCTCGGGCATGGGCGGCAACGCGGGTACCCAGACGCTTGCCGTCGTCGTGCGGGCGCTTGCCACCAATCAGCTGACGAGCTCCAACACACAGCGGATGATCGCCCGCGAATTCACGATTGCGGCTGCCAATGGCGCAATGCTTGGCGCGCTGGTTGGTACCGGCACTTATCTGGTGTTCGGCAATGCCAGCCTGGCGATCGTGATTGCGCTGGCGATGATCATCACCAATCTGGTGGCGGGGCTGGCGGGCGTGCTGGTGCCGGTGCTGCTCGAACGCGCAGAGGTCGATCCCGCGGTCTCCTCTGCGGTGTTCGTGACGATGATGACCGACGTGATGGGCTTTTTCTCGTTTCTGGGACTGGCGACCTTGTGGGGGCTTGGCGGCTGAGCCCGGCACGCCCAAGTCCTTAAATCAATGCCGCTTCACCTCACCAAGGTCGCGTTCGGCGCGACCAGCCTCGATCATCTCGCCGATCGGCTCGCGCAGCGCGGGGCGGCGGGCCCGGTGTTCCTGACGACGCGCTATCTCCCCAAGCGCCACGTCGAGATTGCCGGTGGATCGCTGTTCTGGATCATCAAGCATCAGCTAATCGCGCGCTCGTCGATCCTGGGCTTCGGTGAGGCGGAAGACGGCCCCCAGGGCAAAAGGGTCGCGATCCATATCGAGCCACGGGTCGTGCTCGTTGAAGCCCGGCCAAAGCGCGCGCACCAGGGGTGGCGCTATCTCGAAGCCGCCGATGCCCCGCCAGACCTTGGCGACGGTATGGTCCAGGGTGACGTCATGCCAGCGGCCCTGATGGGCAGGCTTGCCGGGTTGGGACTGATCTGAACATCGGCGTTCAGTTCTTGCCGCAAATCACTGGCCCGCCCGCGATTGCCTTCACCGTACAGGCAGGGTTGCCGAGAACGGTCACCCGGCCAAGCCCGTTGGTTGTCACCTTGGCCGTGAATTTCGCCATCGCCTTGGTTTCGCCCGTGCCGTCGACGCGGACGGTGAGATCGCTGGCAGCAAGCGCGCCTGCGTCGATCGATCCCGAGCCGTTGCTCAGCAACTGCACGCGTGCCGCCTTGCCGGCGATCACGATGCTGCCCGATCCGATTACCGTCGCGTTCAGCTGATCGGCCTCGGCGCCCGCCACCGCAATCGAGCCGCTGCCGTTGACTGCGATATCGATCCGTTGCCCCTTCATTGGCGCGATCGTCAGTCGCCCGCCGGCATTGACCAGCACGGATCGTAGCGCGGGGGTGTTCAGCGTGATCACTGGCGCTGTCCGCGCGGCCTTGGGCGCCTCGCCCCAGCCATTGCCGCTCAGGCGGATGATCATCGTCGTGCCCTCGACGCGCATTTCGAGCAGATCGAGCGTGCGGGCATCGGCCTCGGCATGCCCGCTTGATGGCCTGCCCGTCGCCAGCTTGACCTCAAACGGTCCTTCGACCCTGATCCGATCGAAGCTCGCCACCGAATAGTTGCGCTCGGCGGCGGCAACGGGGCTGGCCGCAAGCAACAGACCAAGCGCGATGATCAAGCATTTCATCGCCCAGACATCGGCCGCTTTGGCCGCTCAGGCAACCCCGATCAGCCGCCGCAGCGCACCGATCCCGATCCCATCTTGGTCGTCTTGCAGCGCGCCTTGTCACCCAGATCGACATCGCCCGAACCAAGGATGCTGACGCTGGCATCGCCGTTCACCTCGGCGCGAATGCTGCCCGATCCGGCGATCGATGCCTTTGCGCTTGTTGCGCGCAAGCCCCGGCCGTCGAGGTCGCCCGATCCAGCGATCGAAATGCCGAGCTTCTCGGTGCTGCCCTGCGCGGCGATCCCGCCCGATCCAGCGATGTTGAAATCGGCGTCCTTCACCGCGATCGATCCGATCTTCAACTTGCCCGATCCTGCCGACTCGCCCTTGAAGCGATCTCCGGTCACCCGATCGACCGTCATGTCGCCGGAACCGGCAATGCCTGCGCCTGCAATGCTCGGCATCGTCACATAGATCGTCGCATGGTCAGCATCGCCCCAGCTGATCCCCGTCCGCGACTGTCGACCGACCCGCAGCGTGTCGCCGATCCTCTCGATCTTCAGCCGATCGAGCAGCTTCGACGGGCCGACCGCGCGCACTGAAAAGGCGGCGCCGACCATCACTTCGACATCGTCCGATCCGCGCAGTTCCACCTCGGTGAAATCGGCAACGGCAAAACTGCGCGCATCGCCGCTTCCTGTGCTGGGCGTTCCCTTGGCATCGACACCAAAGGAGCAGGCGGCGAGTGGCAACAACGCTGCAATGATCAAATGACGCATGGCGACCTCCCAATTGTGTGTTGGTTGTATAATACACGAGGAGAATGACGGCAAGCAAAAAGGCTTAGGAGAGATTTCGTTGTCGGGATCAACCCGCTACCCATCGCTGTCTGCAACCTTAGACCGATGGCGCCTCAGATTCCGCAGCTGGTACAGTGGGGGCGATCCATTCCAGCAGGCGTGCGATCGTCCCACCCTGCACGATGACCGAGAACAGCACGACGATATAGGTCGCGGCCAGCGCAATTGTTTTTGCGGGACCATCCGGCAGACCGAGCGCCAGTGCTACCGAGATACCGCCCCGCAACCCACCCCAGATCAGCGTCGGCACCGCCAATCGGCCGAGCGCAAGGAACGGGCGCATGACAGTGAGCGGCCCCACGACCGAGAGCGATCGTGCAAGCAGAACGAGCGGGATCGCCGCTACCCCGAGCAGGAGCAACCGGCTGTCCGACGGGATCGTAACGACCTCCAACCCGATCAGGACGAACAATACGGCGTTGAGAATGTCGTCAATCAGCGACCAGAAACCGAGTAGGTACGTGCGTGTCGTGTCGCTCATCGCGGTGCGGACGCCTTCGTTGCCGATTAGCAAGCCCGCGACCGCCATTGCGACTGGCCCGCTGACATGGACCCAATGCGCCAGCGTGTATCCGCCCATCACCATTGCCAGGCTGATCAGCACCTCCAGCTTGTAGTCGTCGATCGACCGCATCGCGCGGTAGCCGATCCAGCCCACGCCCAGGCCGAGCAGAACGCCACCGCCAGCCTCGAAGAAGAATAGTGATGCGGCACGGCCGATCGAGAAAGGTTCGGTCCCGAGCGCCGTCGCCAGGATGATCGTGAACACGACGACGCCGACCCCGTCGTTGAACAGACTCTCGCCTGCGACTGTCGCTTCGAGTGTTGGCGGCACTTTGGCGCGCTGCAGCACCCCCATAACCGCTACGGGATCGGTCGGGCTGATCAGCGCCCCAAACACCAGGCACCACACGAACGGGACGTTGAGGCCAATCAAATGCGCCAGAAGGTAGAACCCTGCTCCGACGATCGCGGTCGAAAGCAGGACGCCGACGGTGCTGAGGACCAGGATCGGCCAACGCCCCTTCTTCATGTCGCTCCAATCGACGTGAAGTGCGCCCGCGAACAACAGGAACGACAGCATGCCGTTCATCAATGTCTCATGGAAATCGATCCCGGCGATGAAACGGACGATCTCCCCGCCGACGCCACTCTCGGGCAGCAAAAGATCGATGCCGACGACGATCAGGGAGGCGACTGCGCCCATCACCGTCAAGCCGACCGACGGCGGCAGCTTCAGGACGCGGTGATTGATATAGCCAAGCGCTGCGGCGAGCACGATCAGCACTGCCGCCGCATCGAAGGGCGTTATAGCGATCCCGCCGATCATCAGGAGGATGCCTCCGAAACGGGCGCCAGTACCAGCGGTGTTCTGGTCGTTGGCGCGGCCATTACCTTGATCCCCTGGGCTCCGAGCAGCTTGGCGATGGCCAGAGCACGGCGCTCCGCCAGATCGGGCTTCTGCGGCGGCTGACCAGCAGGCAGGCCAGGAACGCCCAACGCGACGATGTTCCACCTTTTGGCTGCCCATGCCGACAGCAGCACCGCACCGCGCGCGGCATCGTCAAGCGTATCGTCCGTGCCGGAAAACTGGATTTGCGGAAACGCGCCCAGCGGCGGGACGACTGCAACCTGCCAGCCATCGACGGCAGCGCTCAAGCGCTCCTCAAGCGCGCGATAGGTCGCCGCGCTCGCGCCCGGCAACGGCACGGCGGTGGCGATAACGCGGTGATGATCGCGATCGATCGTGATGTCGTCAGGGGCAACGCCTGCGCCTAGCGCAACCAGCTTCGCGACCATGGAAACCTCTGCATTTTCGGCCGCCGTCGTTGCCGACGCTTGTTGTAATTCCACCCGCTGGGCATCGATCGCGCCGGTACCCGGGCTCATCAAAACCTGATCGACCTGGAGTTTGAGAGGGCGGCCTAGAAGCGATGTCAGCCCTTTTTCAAGCGACACATTGTCACTCGCCGCCGAACGAGGCGCGATGACCACCGCGCGCACGGAAATAGGTTTACGGTCGAAATCGATATCGAGCTGCGTCACGCGCGCGGACGGGCCGAATCGTTCGAACAAGTAAGAACGGACATTGGCCGCGGTGACGGTTTCGCCGGCAATGCGGGTGAGCGACAAACCGAGCGGCACCGACATCGCCGCGAAAACCAGCAGCAGGATGATCGATTGCGCCCAGGTCTGCTGGCTCGACAGATAGTGGCCGAAACCATAAAATCGGGCCATAACTGTCGCGGCCAGCGCAATCGTCATAAGATTCGTCACGAACAGGGCGAACGCCCCCCCCAATACCGGTAGGTTCCAGGTCGCAAGGCCAAAGCCCACCACCGCGAGCGGCGGCATCAGGGCGGTGGCGATCGCAACGCCGACGATGGTTTCGCCACGACCACGAATGATCGCGAAGGTCCCCGCCAGCGCGGCGAACAGCGCGACCAGCAGATCGAACAGATTGGGCCGCGTCCTCGCGAGAATCTCCGCGGTGGGTGCCTTGAGCGGCGATGCAAGCACGATCAGCGCCGTAAATGCCACGGCTACCGCCGCCCCCGCGATCAACGCCATCAAAGAGCGGCGGGTCTCGGAAAAATCGAACAGCGCCAAGCTGAATCCCAGTCCGAGGATCGGGCTCATCAGTGGCGAGATCAGCATCGCGCCGATCACCACCGCAGGCGATGACAGCAGGAGGCCTAGCACCGCGATGCCGGCTGACATCATCGTCATAAACAGATAGCGCGCCGACCATCCGCTTTCGTCGACGATCCGTTCGATCACCTCTTCCTGATTGACCGATCCGACCACGACGCTGCGCCACCACCGGTACAGTTTGTTGTGATGCCATCGCCGATCCCTCGGCGTCTGTTGGTGTATGGTATCGATAGCGAGGCTCCGGACTTTCGCGTGATGGCTCGCGG
This sequence comes from Sphingomonadales bacterium, assembly GCA_038315875.1. Taxonomy (GTDB): domain Bacteria; phylum Pseudomonadota; class Alphaproteobacteria; order Sphingomonadales; family Sphingomonadaceae; genus Sphingomonas. Next base: position 44,181 of record JBBQAG010000004.1, read on the forward strand.
TAGCATTAGCTTTGCCAAGCGCTCGACTGCAAATCACGCGTCTGCCAGCGCAGCGTTTTCAGTGGTGCAACATTGCGCCACGATTTAGCTTCCCACACTGCGGGCTAGCTCATCGTCACCACCTGTAGCCTCACACACATTTAAAAAAAGGGGCGACCATTGCCGGTCGCCCCTCCTATCGATCAGCAAGGATCGCCCCGATATCAGGCGGGTTCCTTGTCCTTGTTGTGGATCGCGGCGGCCTTGCGCAGGATTTCGAGGATCTTTTCCTGTGCGGTCGGCTCGTCGACCTGCTCCATCGCAGCGAGTTCGCGTGCGAGGCGGCTGGTGGCCGCTTCGAAGATCTGGCGTTCCGAATAGCTCTGCTCGGGCTGGTCATCGGCCCGGAACAGATCGCGCACCACTTCGGCGATCGACACAAGGTCGCCCGAATTGATCTTCGCCTCATATTCCTGGGCACGACGCGACCACATCGTCCGCTTCACGCGCGGCTTGCCGGTCAGCGTATCGAGTGCCTCGCGTAGCGTCTTGTCGGAGGACAATTTGCGCATGCCGACGCTTTCGGCCTTGTTGGTTGGAACGCGCAGCGTCATGCGTTCTTTCTCGAAGCGCAGCACATAAAGCTCAAGCTGCATGCCGGCGATTTCTTGCCGCTGCAGTTCGATCACACGGCCAACGCCGTGCTTGGGATATACAACATAGTCACCGACGTCGAAGGACAGCGCCTTGGCAGCCATTCTGTTGAGCCTTTCCGTGATCAGATCCCGATGGGGATGCGCGCGCGACGCCTGAAGCGATTTGGCGCGATCGGGATATTGTGCCTGTGAGTCTCCGAAGCGGAGAACGCGTCAAAACGTTTCCGTCACCGGCTATTTAACATAGTCGTAATAAAATTACCAGCGAATCGTCGCGCAACCGATTGCTGCCGGCACGCTGATTGCGCGCCGGGCGGAAAAATCATTCCCGAATTGACGTAATCCCGTTGCGCGTTCAGTCGCCTTCGCCGGGCTCTGCCGAAAACAGTTTTTCATATTTGCCCTCGACGCCCTTGAAGTCATCGGCATCCGCCGGGCTTTCGCGCTTGCGGGTGATGTTGGGCCATTGGGCGGAAAAGGTCGTGTTCAGCTCAAGCCAGGGCTCCAGACCGGATTCGGTATCTGGCAGGATCGCCTCGGCGGGGCATTCGGGTTCGCAGACGCCGCAATCAATGCACTCGCTGGGATTAATCACCAGCATGTTCTCGCCTTCATAGAAGCAATCGACCGGGCACACTTCGACACAGTCCATGTATTTGCAACGAATGCACGCGTCTGTGACGACGTAGGTCATGCTAGGCTCACTCCCGTGGAATAATTGCCACCTGCTATGCGCGCGCCCGTGACGCGTCAACCGTCGTTCGCGAGATCGACATAGAGGGTGAGCGCTTCGGCTGGCGGCCCGCGCCGCGCTGGCAACGCCAGCACGCGCACGACACGCACCCTGCTTGCCTGGACAAATGCCAGCACCGCGCCGACGCGCACGGGCAGATGCGCGCGATCGACCCGCCGCCCGTCTATCCTGAGCGTGCCGGCCTCCGCCATCGCCTGCGCCGTGCTGCGCGAGGGGGCGAGCCGCGCGAACCACAGGAAACGATCGACACGCATCGACGCTGCAGGCGTTTCAGCCACGACGCAGCGACAGATCGGCTAGCGCGGCAAAGGCATTGTCGCGCACGGGTGCCTGCACTTTGGCGCGGGGCGGGCGCCCACGCCACACCCAGCGCTCGCGGCCTTCGTGCGGCGGGGCGGGTCGAAAGCCAAGCTGTGCCAGCAATCGATCGAGCGTTACCGGTGTCATCCCGATCGACGTCGCGAGCGAAGGGTCAGGCGCGAAGGGCGTGCGGCCCCGGCGATGATCATGCGCTGCGCGTGCCACGCGTTCGACCAGGTCGATCCGTACCGCCTGAGCGCCAATCTCGCGGTAGCCCGTTGCGGCGCCAATGCCCGGGGTGCCGCGCGGCACCACCGAGGCCCCAGCCGGAGGAAAAGCTGCGACGGGCCCGCGCTGCCGCGTTGCCAGCAAGGTCATCCGCCAGCGTACCGCCTGCGCCTTCAGCAGCCGGACATCGAACAGATCAAGCGCGCCGATCGTGAATCCGGCATGCCGCAGGCGCTGGCGGTCCTCCGGCAAAAGCTGATCGATCGGCTCGGTAAGCGGCATCCGCGCGGCAAAGCCGGCACCCGCCAACAGGCCGGCACCAATCACCCGCAACGCCGGGCTTGCGGCGCCATCGATCGCCACCGCCTCGATCGCGACAAGTCCCGGTAGGTGTCGCGCAATCTGGTCGCTCAGCCAGGTCTCGACCCGCCGTCGCACGGCATCGCGCAAGGGTGGATCGAGGCAACCAAGCGCCCGGTCGATCTCCGCGCGTGGCCGGGTGAGCGCTGCCCCGGGCTTCAGCTCTGCCACCACCGCGCCCTGCCATTGGATCGTCATGGCGCCGTCGGTGTCGAGCGCCAATTCCTTGTCCGCCGCGCTTGCCAATGCCTCGCCGCGGCGCCGTCGTTCGTCGACCAGACGCTTTTCTGCCGCCGCGATCAGCAGGCGCTTGTCGGCGGCGCGCGCATCGGCTGCGACGACGAAGCGAAACCCATCGAGCCGCCCGATCGCCTGATCATCGACCATCACCTCGCCGTCGGCGCCAATGGTGACGGGCAACGCCAGCGGATCGGCACCGATCTGGCGCATCAGCAGGGTCGTTCGACGATCGACGAAGCGCTGGGTCAGCCGCTCGTGCAGCGCGTCCGACAGCCGCTCCTCGATGGCGCGGGTGCGGTCGGCCCAGTGTAGCGGCTCGGCGAGCCAGTCGGCGCGCTGGGCGATATAGGCCCAACTCCGCGTCGCCGCGATCCGCCCCGCAATCGTCTCGACATCGCCTGTCACCGTGTCGAGCCGGGCAATCTCGGCAGCAAACCATTCGTGCGGGATATACCCGTTGCCTTCGGAGAGATGCCCAAAGATGCGCGCGACAAAGCGCGTGTGCGGATCGACGCCGAGTTTGCGGAAATCGGGCAGGCCGCACGCCGCCCACAACCGCGCGACCATCGCTGGCGCCCTGGTCCGCTCACGCACGCCAGGCTCTTCGGCGAGCCGTTTCAGGACCGTGAGGTCGATCGCCTCGGGTGCTGCGCGCAGCACGTCGCTTGCTGGGCGCCGTTCAAGATCGCCAATCAGCGCATCGATGCTTGCCATATCCGGCACGCTTTCGCGCCAATAGAGGTGATCCAGCCGGGGAAAGCGATGCTCCTCGATCGCCAGGATCTCCTCAGGCGAAAAGGCGCCCGGGCCGCTTTCGCTCAGCGCGCCGAAGGTGCCGTCGCGCTGGTGCCGCCCGGCGCGGCCCGCGATCTGGGCCATTTCGGCGACAGTCAACCGGCGCTGGCGGTGCCCATCGAATTTGCGCAACGACGCAAAGGCGACGTGCGCTACATCCATGTTCAGGCCCATGCCGATTGCGTCGGTCGCGACCAGATAATCGACCTCGCCCGCCTGGAACATCGCGACCTGCGCATTGCGCGTGCGCGGCGAAAGTGCGCCCATCACCACCGCCGCGCCACCGCGCAACCGGCGCAGCATCTCGGCAACCGCGTAAACTTCTTCGGCTGAAAAAGCGACGACGACCGATCGCTTGGGCAGCCGGGAGAGCTTGCGCGCGCCAGCATAGCTGAGCGTTGAAAAGCGCGGCCGGTTGACGATGTCAGCTTCGGGCACCAGCGCGCGGATCATCGGGCGCAGCGATTCCGAACCAAGGATCATCGTCTCCTCGCGGCCGCGCGCGCGCAACAGCCGATCGGTAAAGACATGCCCGCGCTCCGGATCGACGCCGAGTTGCGCCTCGTCGAGCCCGACAAACGCCAGTTCCTTGCTGATCGGCATGCTTTCGGCGGTGCACAGGAACCAGCGCGCATCGCGGGGAAGGATCTTTTCCTCGCCCGTGATCAGCGCGACTTGGTTCACGCCCTTAATCCGCACCACCCGATCATACACTTCACGGGCAAGCAACCTCAGCGGAAAGCCGATCATGCCACTAGAATGGCCGCACATCCGCTCAATGGCGAGATGGGTCTTGCCGGTATTGGTCGGGCCCAGAACCGCAGTCACGGGGCTGATGGCATTGGCGGTCATCGTTCGATCAAGATCGCGCGCCGCCGGGCAATGCGCAACCGGGCAAGCGGCAAAAAATGCGGGCGATTGGGGCATTGCTCCCTTCACCGACAGATGATCACGCTTCGTCGCAATCGGGACAGGCGGGACAGCGGGTTAATTTGACATTAGCAGTCAGCCCTCACAGTCGTTTTTCAAGCGGCGCGATGCGGATTGCGCGCTGCCAGGGGATTGGGGGCGGCTGTGTTCTTGCGCAGCGATCACGGCATCGATCAGAGCGGGGGCGCAGCGGCGCTGTCCTTTGGCCGTGCGATCGTGCCCATTGCCGCGCAATCGCCCTTCCACCGCCTTCGTGCCACATTATTGCAAATCGATTGGGCGCCCGATCTCGGCGCGCGGATTGGCACCGCCGAATGGTGGCGTGGCGCTGCCACCTGCACCTCGCTGATCGCTGCCACCTGCTGGATGTCGCCGGGTTTCAATCGGCCATTGATCGGGGCGGCGCCGCCCGCGCTCGAGGGGTCGGCGTGGGACGAGGCGCGAACACAATCGATCTCTCCACTCGCCTCTGGCGGCACGACGGGGCGACGGATGGCGGCAAATGATCTCGTTCGCCCACTTGCCGAGACGCCCGAGCGCCCGATCGTCGAGCTGGCCGCAACAATCGGTACAGGCGACCGGTTTGCCCGCGTGCTTGAGCGGGCTGGCATTGGCGATGACGAGGCCGATCAGATCGTCGCGCTGGTATCGCGCACCGTCGATCCTTCGTCGATCAAGCCCGGCACCCAGATCGACATGACGCTTGGACGTCGTCCCAGTCGCGATGTGCCGCGGCCGCTGGAGGCGATGCGGTTTCGGGCGCGGTTCGATCTCAACATGGCGCTGACTCGTGCCAATGGTCGTCTGGTGATGACGCCCGAGCCAATCGCCATCGATCACAGCCCGTTGCGGATCCGCGGAATCGTTGGGCAAAGCCTGTATCGTTCGGCGCGTGCGGCGGGTGCGCCGGCCAAGGCGGTCGAGGCCTATCTTCGCGCGCTTGCCAGCCGGATGTCGGTCGGGCGCGACGTCCAGTCGGACAATGTGGTCGACATCATCGTCGAGCAGGCCCGCGCGGCGACTGGAGAGGTCCAGCTCGGCCAGCTGATGTTTGCTGGCCTCGACCAGGGACGCAAGAAGCTGCAGCTCGTCCGCTGGGGCGAGGGCAATCGCGTTAACTGGTATGAGGCATCGGGCGTCGGCGAACGGCGCGGCCAGATGACGATGCCAGTCGCTGGCCGTCAGACATCGGGGTATGGCGTTCGCTTCCACCCGATCCTGCAGATGATGCGGATGCACAAGGGCATCGATATCGGCGCGCCTTATGGCACGCCTATCCATGCCGCGATCGATGGCATCGTCGCTTTTGCCGGGCGCAGCGCCGGCTATGGCAATTTCGTCAAGCTTTCGCACGGCAGCGGGCTGGCGACCGGCTATGGCCATATGAGCCGGATTGCCGTCAATCCCGGCACGCGCGTCGCGCAGGGGCAGATCATCGGCTATGTCGGCTCGACCGGCATGTCGACGGGGCCGCATCTGCATTATGAGATGTGGCGCAATGGCGCCGCAATCAACCCGCGATCGATTTCATTTACACAGGTAGCACAGCTTTCGGGTGATGCGCTTCGGGAGTTCAAGCGGCGGGTGGCGGCTTTGCTCTCGGTCAAGCCTGCCGGCGCGAACTGACGTCTGCCCCGCCCGGCTTGGCACTGTCGACGATCGACCGGCTAGACGATTGGGCCGTTCAATGCCCCTGGGCGCGCCAGCGTTTGACGGTGCGCGCGATGATCTGGTCTTCCTGCCCGGCCTCGCGCCATAATTCTGAGAAGACCGGATCGTCGGAGGCGGGGCGCTTGCCGTCCTCGAGCGAATCGAATGCGAGCCGGATCGGCACCGCGACGCCTTCGCCGCAGATGATCGCTTCGCGATTGCGCAGGGCAGGGATCGAATCGAGAAAGCCACGTGCGCCTTCGGGCATCGCCGCGCGGACGAATGCCTGGTCGCGATCATTGTTGAGCCGCATCGCGATGATCGTGCCGCACTGAGACAGCACGCCCTCGGCAAGATCGGAGGGGCGCTGCGTGATCAGCCCGAGCGATACGCCGTATTTGCGCCCTTCCTTCGCGATGCGGGAGAGAATGCGGCCGACCGAGGACGCATCGGCGTCGCTCGGGATATAGCGGTGCGCTTCTTCGCACACGAACAGGATCGGGCGCTGCGGTTCGTTGCGCGACCAGATCGCGAAATCGAACACCATCCGGCTCAGCATCCCGACGACGACTGAGGTGATCTCCGAAGGAACGCCGGAGACATCGATGATCGAGATTGGCTTGCCGTCCCCGGGCAGGCGAAAAATCCGTTCGAGGAAGTGCGCCATCGTATCGGCAACGAGCATGCCCGAAAACATGAAGCCATAGCGCGGATCGCTTTTGATCTCGTCGATTTTGGTCTTCAACCGCAGATAGGGAGCGGTATCGCCGGCGCGGTCGAGCTTGCCCATCTCTAGCGAAATCAGGCTGGTCAGGTCGCTTAGCAGATAGGGGATCGGCGCATCGACCGTGAGCTTGCTTATCTCCTGCCCAAGCCGCCCCTTGGCGCGCGCCATCAACAGGCATTTGGCGAGGATATCGGCATCGATCTGGCGTTCAGACCCCCTGGCAGTGACGAAAACCTCGCAATGTTCCTCGAAATTCATCAGCCAATAGGGCATCTGCAGGTTAGACACGTCATAGGCGGCGCCATTGCCGGCAAAGGCGACGCCATATTCGCCGTGGGGATCGATCATCACGATATGGCCATTGGGCGCCAGATCGCAGATGCGGTGAAGGATCAGCGCAGCCGCGGTCGATTTGCCGGTGCCGGTCGATCCAAGCAGCGCGAAATGCCGGCCAAGCAGAGCATCGACGTACAGCGCGCCGCGAATGTCGCGGGTCGGGAAAACGCTGCCAACCTCGATATGCGCACGATCATCGGCGGCATAAATCTGCTTGAGGTCGGCGGTCGAAACCGGGAACACGGCGCTGCCCGGCGTTGGATAGCGCGTGACGCCGCGGCGAAATCGATACATCTTGCCGGTCAGCAATTCCTCATCGCCTTCGCCCAGGAAATCGATCGCCGCGACGATCGCATCGTCCTGTCCCTCGGCGAGTTTCAGCGACCGGACATTGGCGATGAGCCAGGCGCTGCCGACGCGGATCTTGACCTGATTGCCGACCTGGCCCGCCGAAGCGACAACCGAATCCGCGCTGTTGGCAAGCGCCTCCAGCGCGCGCGTATCGAGCCTGACCAGACTGCTCGATCCGCCGATTTCCAGCACGACCCCAATGCCGTGGCGCGCGTCTTCCACCGGCGAATAAGGCGTGGCCGCCGATGCGGCGCGCCGATCGGGAACAAAGGTGCGAAACTGCGCACTGTCTTCCATGCTGGATACTTCCCCGCAGATACTAGCGGGGCACTTTGCCCGGAACTGGTAAAGATAGCGTGTCGGCCCAGGGGCAGCGCCCGATCCCGCGCGTGCTACAGCCGCCGCGCAATCCAACCTGCGCCCCAGCCGAACAACACCGATAGCGCCACCGCCGCCAGGCCATAGGCGACCGACTGGTGTTCGGCTGCGCGCGCGACGAAGCGTTCGAAGCCCGATTTGCGGATGTCGATTTCGCGCACCGCCGCTGCTAGCACCCGGCCGTCGCGGATCAGGAATGTTTCTGCGGTGAAGCGCCCGACCGGCACCCGCGCCGGGATCGTCATGCGCGCGCGGTACAACACGCCGTCGGTGATCTCGACGGCACCGGGCGCCTCGTAATAAAGGCCGGCGCGGCGCTTCAGATCGACGAGGCCGCGCACGAAGCGAAGCTGCTCGTTGGTCGGCGTGCTGCTCGCGGGCGAAAGCTGCAGGCTGCCGAGCCCGAGTTCATAAATTGCCCGCGTCCGCTCATCGACCAGCCGCTCAATCGGCCGCGACGAAGCGATCCCGTAGAATGAGGGTGCAGAAAGATAACGCATCCGCGCCGCGTTGACCCAGATGCCGGCAATCTTCTGTTTCTCGCGCACCAGGATCGGCTGCACTGGCCCTTTCACCACGACGACGATCTCGGCATCGCGCTCGCTCGGCACGCGTCCTCCGGGATAAAGGATCGCGCCGAACAGCAGCAGTTCGGCACCGGTAAAACTATACGCGATTTCGATGTTGCGCTGCGACACATCGGGGACGAGCACTGGCTTGCTCTGTGCGCTGGCCGGGGCGGCGGCGAACAGCGCAGGCAATGCCAAAGCCAACGCCTGTGCCCACCACAGCCGCGTCATGAAAGCTCGACCGAATAGATTTCGTCGGGCCGCCAGCCCAGTCCAAGCGCGACCCGGAAGGCGACGAGCAAAACGATGACCGCCAGTGCGAGCCGCAGATATTCGGGCTTCACCTTGGTCGCCAGCCGCGCGCCGACCTGCGCGCCGATCACCGATCCGAACAGCAGCAGCACTGCAAGCACGATATCGACCGCCTTGGTCGTCGTCGCGTGCACCATCGTCGCAACGGCGGTGACGAACAGCGTCTGGAACAGCGACGTGCCGACCACCACCTGCGTGCCCATCCCAAGCAGATAGAGCATTGCCGGCACCAGGATGAAGCCGCCGCCGATGCCGAGCAGGATCGTCAATATGCCGACGAAGAAACCGAGGATCAGCGGGGCAAGCGGTGAAATATACAGGCCCGATCGATAAAAGCGCGTCCGCAGCGGCAACGCCGCGACCAGCGGATGATGCCGTTTGGCGCGGGCGCGGATTGGCACGCCCGTCTTCAGCGCGCCGATCGCCTGGAGCGATTCGCGGGCCATCAGGGTGCCGATCGACCCAAGCATCAGTACATAGATGATCGCGATGACGGTATCGATCTGGCCGCTCGCTTGGAGCAGGCGGAACAGCCAGGCGCCGACGAACGAGCCGACGATGCCGCCCGCCACCAGAACACCGCCCATCTTCACATCGACGCCTTTGCGCCTGAAATGCGCGAAGACGCCGGAAACGCTGGCACCCGTCACCTGGCTGGCGGCAGAGGCGGCGGCGACCGTCGGCGGGATGCCATAGACGATCAGCAACGGGGTGGTGAGAAACCCGCCGCCGACGCCGAACATGCCCGACAGCAGCCCGACGCCCCCACCAAGCAGGATGATGACGAACGCATTCACGCTCAAATTGGCGATGGGCAGATAAACGTCCATGTGCGTTCAAGCGATATCCTGTTCGCCGCGCCACGCAAAGCACCCGCAGCCGCGAGCCGGCTTTTAAAAATCGCTACCCAGCGTCAGCGCGAAGCCCGATCCTGGCCGCGCCGCGCCGCCGATCCGCTCGCGCCAATCGATCGACAGCCGCACCGGGCGCCCGGCGATGGGCACTGAAAGCCCCAGCGATGGGCCGATATCGAGCCGCTGCGCGCCGGGTTGAATCCCGCCCCATGCCCCCGCTCCTAGATCGATCGTCGCGCGTCCGGCGTGGGCGATTGGGCGGTTGATCCGAACCGCGCCGTCGCCGAAGCCGATCACGCCGTCACGCCCGATGATCCCGGCCTGGGCATAGCCTTCGATCCGGAAGTGACCGCCGATCGGTGCAGGGCCTGCCCCGCCGACAAGGCCGATCGCAGGGCCGCCGCCACCGCCGTCGATGGCGATGCGGTGTTCGGCGACGATCCGGATCGGCAGCCGCGTCGGCCGCCACTCAACGCCGATCGCGGCCTCACGGCCTAAATCCGCCAGCGGTGTGGCGATCCGCCCGACAATCGCCACGCGCCGGGCAGAATCGATCGCATAAGCCACGCGCAGCCCCGCCTGGCCGCCGCCGAGCTGGCCGCCATAGGCCCCTGCGCCCAGGCCAGTCCCGGCTCGCGCCAGAAACCACATGCTCGCTGACCAGCGTGCGCTGGATGGCGCTGGATCGCGGCGGACGGGCGTGTAGAGCGGAGTGTCCTGCAGCGGGGCGGCAACGCCCGCCGTGATCGGTGCCGCCGCGCCGAAGCGGACAAGGCCCATGATCGCCAGCGCCGCCCGACCCGAAGCGCCAGCGGGACGCTGCTCTGGCGCGATTGTCGCAGGCGCGTTTCGCCGCCGTGGCAGCCCGGTTAAGTTCGCCGACGGCTCAACCGGCGGCGCAAAGGGTTCCGTCGTTTTCCCTGTCGATGCGCCGACGATCAAGCGCAGCGGCAGCGTGTCGACAGCCGTCGCGACGACAGGCCAAAGCATCACTGCTCGAAACGCCGCCCACCCGCTGATTGCGGCGGCAATGAAGCGCAACGGGCGCCCAGTGCCGCTCATGGTCTCGGGGTGCCGCCATGAGCAGTCGCTGAATCGGGGAAGACATGCGCGGTCTTGTCCCATGTCGCGGGCCCACCTCTGAGCATCGCGACATAGCGGGTGATCGCCCGGCGCGCCGCCAGCAGCGAGATGACATTGCTGACCAGCGCCCGTGGTAGTGACCAGATTGCCTCGCTCGCGCCATAGGCGGCGCCGGTGAACAGCGCGCGCATCGCCAGCCGCCAGCCGAGCAAGCCCAGATTGAAGGCGATCAGGAAGTCGGGCAGCGGCAATCCGCCGATTGGGCGCTGGGCAACCAGATGCAGCGCCGCCGAAATCGCCCAGCCGATCAACGCAAGATAGGCAGCCGCGAGCACCAGCACCGATAACGGCGCGCGTCGATCGCGCATCCGCATCCAGTATTCGCTTGGGTGAAAGCGCTTTCCCCAGCCCACCCGGTCCCATCCAGCAAGCGCGATGCCGATCATCCAGCGCGCCTTTTGCTTGACAGCGGCATCGAGCGTTGCCGGGAAATAGGCGCGCACCGCAATCAATGGCCCGCGATGATGCTCGCGCACCCGGGCGATGATGCCGGTGCCCCCCTGCGCGGCAATCGCGAGGCCAAGCTCGTAATCCTCGGTCAGGCTTGCTGCATCGAAGGGATCACCACCGCGCGCCGCCGCGACGGCGATCAGCGCCTCGTGCGCAATCGCGCAGCCGACGCCGGCAAGCGGCAGGGCTGCGCCAAGCGCCTCGCGCACCACCAGCTGCTTGGCATGCGCCTCGGCAAACTCGTCGCAATAATGACCTGAAACCAGCCGCGATCCGCGATCGACCAGCGGCAGCACGGGCAGCTGCACCGCCTGATATCGATCGATGAGCGCTGCAAACACATGCAGTTCGGAGGCGTGAACTACATCCTCGGCATCGTGCAGCACGATGGCGCGGGGCTGGATGCCTTCGTCCGCCACGTCGCGTCGCATCGCGTGCCACAAGGTATTGAGGCACGCCGCCTTGGTCGTCGGCCCCGGCGCCGCGCCAATGACAAGGCGCACGCGCGCATCCTGCTCGGCGATCGCCGCCACCGCGTCGATCGTCGGGCGATCATTGGGATAGGTGCCGACATAAATGCGGTAATCATCGTAATCGAGCCGAGCGAGCGCACAGGTCAACATCGCCCCGATCACCGCTGCTTCATCCCAAGCCGCAATGAAGATGACCAAACGCCCGTGCGGCAGCGGCGTGGCCATCGCGGCGAGCGTGGTGGGTTTCCGGGTACCGTTCCCAATCCCTCGCCAGCATTGCCGGGCAAGATAGAAAATATCGATGGCCAGATCGTCGACCCCGCCAATTGCAAAGCCGACGGCAGCGAACAGCAGCAATTCGCGCACGGCAGCATCCACCAGCCAGATGACCGCGCCCCAATCCCCCACCACCGTCCCCCCGAGTCGTGGCGGCCATTGTTCCGGACGGCGCCGAAACGATCAAGCGATTGTGGGCAAGGCCCATTCGGTGCTGGACTTGGCCCCGCTCCACCCGGTAGTTTGCGACTTCCTGTTGGGGGAGGGTATCATGAAGCTGGCGTTCCGTCTGGCGTTGCTGGCGCTGGTCATTGCCCCGGTTGCGGCATCGGGGGATAACGCCCCGCAGGTGATCCTAGCCACCCCCGGCATTGGAAACGGCGCGATCGAGCGCTTCACCGCGCGCTTCAGCCAGCCAATCGTGGCGCTTGGCGATCCCCGCGCCGCCGCCCCGTTCAAGGTCGAATGCGCGATTGAGGGCACTGGCCGCTGGGTCGATCAGCAAACCTATGTCCATGAATTCAAGACGCCGCTGCCCGGCGGAACGACGTGCAGCTTCGATCTGGTCGATAATCTGAAGACCGTCTCGGGATTTGCTGTCGGCGGGCAGCGGCATTTCGCCGTCGATGCCGGTGGCCCGGTCGCGCGCGCGGTGCTGCCCGGCCAATATGGCGGCGATATCGAGGAGGATCAGGTGTTCCTCGTCGCCGCCAACATGCCGGCCACCCGCGCCTCGGTCTCGGCCAACGCCTATTGCGCGATCGATGGGCTTGGCGAAAAGGTGCCCGTCGACGTGCTTGGCGACGATGTCGCCGCCAAATTGCTGAGCGAGGTCGGCACCGATCGCTACGAGGTGTCGAGCTTCCTCGAAAATGCCGGGTTGCCGGCAAAGCTTCCTGAAGCAGCGGCGGATCGCAAGACGATGCTCGCGGGCGTCACCGCGCTGAAATGCCACCGCCCGCTGCCCCCCGGGCGCGACATGGCGCTCGTCTGGTCGGGCAAGATCGCAGGCGCAAGCGGCAAGCTGGCGGGTGCCGATCAGCGCTTTGATTTTACCGTCCGCAAGCCGTTCACGGCGCGCTTCGAATGTTCGCGCGTCAATCCGCAGGCCGGATGCAGCCCGGTCGAAAAGGCGTGGGTACGTTTCTCGGCGCCGATTCCGGCCAGCCAGGCGAGCGCGATCCGTATCCAGACCGCCGATGGCAAAT
>JBBQAG010000062.1:0-15157 GCA_038315875.1 Sphingomonadales bacterium
CGACCAACATCCCGCCGCATAATCTGGGCGAAGTGGTGGATGCGTGCCTCGCGATGATCGACCGATCGGTGGAGGGCGGTGATCCGCTGACGATCGAGGAGCTGATGGAGATCGTCCCCGGCCCCGATTTCCCTACAGGCGCGATCATTCTCGGGCGGATAGGATGTCGCAATGCCTATGCCGAAGGGCGCGGCTCGATCATCGTACGCTCGCGTTACAAGATCGAGGAAGGACGCGGCGACAAGCGCTCGATCATCCTCACCGAAATCCCCTACCAGACGGGCAAGAACGGCCTTGTCGAGAAAATCGCCGAAGCCGCCAAGGACAAACGCGTCGAGGGCATCAGCGATATTCGCGACGAATCGAATCGGCTTGGCGTGCGCATCGTCATCGACCTGAAGCGTGATGCGACCCCCGAAGTGGTGCTGAACCAGCTTTGGCGGCACACGCCCGCGCAATCGAGCTTCCCCGCCAATATGCTCGCCATCCGTGGCGGTCGCCCCGAAACGCTCAATCTGCGCGACATCATCGAGGCGTTCGTCAAGTTCCGCGAGGAAGTGATCACCCGCCGATCGAAGTTCGAGCTGCTCAAGGCCCGCGAGCGGGCGCACATCTTGCTCGGCTTGGTGATCGCGGTCACCAACATGGACGAGGTCGTGCGGATTATCCGGGGTTCGGCCAACCCCGTTATCGCCCGTGCCGCGCTGTCGGCGCGCGAATGGCCAGTCGCCGAAATCCTGCCCTATATCCGGCTGGTCGAGGCGGTCGAGGCGGAGATCGAGGGCGATACCTACAAGCTCTCCGATCTTCAGGTCCGCGCGATTCTGGATCTGCGCCTGCACCGGCTTACCGCGCTTGGCCGCGACGAGATTGGCGATGAGCTGAAGACGCTCGCTGAATCGATCACCGAGTTGCTCGCGATCCTGGGTGACCGCGTAAAGCTGTACACCGTGATGCGCGAAGAACTGGTCGAGGTGCGCGAGATGTTTGCCACGCCGCGCCGCACCGAGATTGCCGCTGCGGCCGACGGCATCGACGACGAAGACCTGATCGAGCGCGAGGAGATGGTCGTCACCGTCACCATGCAGGGCTATATCAAGCGCACCACGCTCGACACCTTCCGCGCGCAGAAACGCGGCGGCAAGGGGCGCGCCGGCATGGCGACCAAGGACGAGGATATCGTCACCGAGCTGTTCGTCACCAGCACGCACACGCCCGTCCTGTTCTTTTCAACCCACGGCAAGGTTTACCGCATGAAGGTGTGGAAGCTGCCCGAGGGTGGCCCCGCGACGCGCGGGCGGCCGATGATCAACTTGCTGCCGCTCGCCGATGGCGAGAAAATCTCGACCGTGTTGCCGCTGCCCGAGGACGAGGCCGAATGGGGCGCGCTCCACGTGATGTTCGCGACGGCCAAGGGCAGCGTGCGCCGCAATTCGATGGACGCCTTCACCACTGTGCCCTCGAACGGCAAGATCGCGATGAAGTTCGAGGGCGAGGATATCGATGACCGGCTGATCGGCGTCGCGCTGCTGAGCGAGCATGACGATGTGCTGCTAGCGACCCGGCAGGGCAAGGCGATCCGCTTTGCAGGCGACGATGTGCGCGAATTCCAGAGCCGCAATTCCACTGGCGTGCGCGGCGTGACGCTGAAGGAAGACGACGAAGTGATGTCGCTGTCGATCCTCCACCGCGTCGGCGCCAGCCCGGAGGAGCGCGAGGAATATCTGAAATTCGCGCCGTGGAAAGCCGATCGCGAAGGCCAGATCGCCATGACGCAGGCCCGCTATGAGGAGCTTGCCGAGCGCGAACAGTTCATCCTCACCGTTTGCGCCAACGGCTATGGCAAACTATCATCGGCGTACGAATATCGCCGCACTGGGCGCGGTGGCCAGGGCATCACCAATATCGACAATATCGCGCGCAACGGCCCCGTCGTCGTCAGCTTCCCCGCCGCCAAGACCGATCAGCTGATGCTCGTCACCGATCAGGCCAAGCTCATCCGCATGCCGCTGGCGACAATGCGGGTGATTGGCCGCAATTCGGCGGGCGTGAAGCTGTTCGATGTCGGCAAGAACGAGCTGGTCGTCAGCGCGGCGAAAATCACCGATAGCGATGATGAGGAAGGCAGCGCCGACGCCGACGCACTAGTGACAGGTGAAGATTGAGGATTGAGGTTCAATCGATCCGGTTGCCGACATCCATGGCGGCATGCAGTATCCGCACGATTTCGATCGCGCCGTCATTGACCCGGAACAATATCACATGCGCCCCGGCAATCGTTTTGCGGTAACCGGGGCGATAGTGATCTGCCGGTGCCGCCTGCAACGGCGCCCGGGCCGCCGCGGTAATCGCGGCACGGATCAGCCGCAGATAATCCGCCGTCTGCCGACTGCCCCATTGCTGAAGCGAATGATCGCGGATGCCATCAAGGTCGCTAAGCGCCTTTGACGACCAGCGCAGCTTCATGCGCCGCGCGCGGCGCCCGCCGATACACTTGCGTCCTTGGGGGCAGAGTCATCATTCTCGACCGCCGCGATATACCCGTCGAGATCGAAACCATCGACAAAGCCGCCAGCTTCACCCTCGTCGAGCAATGCACCGATGCGGTCGATGCGCTCTCGTCGTTCTTCGACCAGCCGCAACCCCTCTCGCACGACCTCGCTGATCGATCCGTATCGCCCGCTCGCCACCAGATCGGCGGTGAATTTCACCCAGTGATCGCTGAGCGCGATTGATGTATTGCGCATTGTCTTATGCCTCCTGCCTCCAAATTACCAAGATTGGGTAACGCATGCAAACGCCCGTCGCCTACAAGGTGCTGACGTCGGATCAAATGATCGCGCTGGAACATGACGGCGTGTTCGCGGGCGCGCCGATCGATCTGGCGGACGGCTATATCCACCTCTCCACACACGCCCAGCTCACCGAGACGGTCGACAAGCATTTCGCGGGGCAGGACGGGCTGTGGATCGCCGCGGTCGATCTTGAGGCGTTCGGCGACGCGGTGAAGTGGGAGGCGTCGCGCGGCGGCCAGCTCTTCCCACATCTTTATGGCGATCTGCCGCTGTCCACGCTGCTGGCTTATGGCGAACTGGTGCGCGATGCAGACGGGCAAGTCGCGCTGCCCGTCGCTGGATAATATTCCCGCTTCCCCTTCGTCCATATTTCAATCCTTCTCCAACCGCCGCATAGTGAAACCACTGATTACTGAAGGACTCGGCCCGTCGTGACGATTGATCCAGAGTTGCAGACGGAGATGGAGACAGCCATCGCGGAAAAGCGCGCTGCGGGCATCGCGATCGATCCGCACCAGCTGTCGATCGAGCTGACTCGCAAATGGGAGGAGCCCAAGGGCCGTGGTTCGGGCAATTGGCTGTATCAGATGCGCGACAGCCTGCGCCAAAGCATCGAGGCATTCATCGCCACAGGGCGCTAGCGTGATCGCGCGTCGGCAAGCGCCTTGACGACACCCCAGGCAATCAACGCCTGCCCGCCGAAATACAGGGGCCACACCAGCAGATCGGGCAGGATCGAGCCGTGGAGTGGCCCCAGCCGGGCAAAGATCAACAGGTCGCTCACCGCGAACAGCAGCGCGCCCAGCGAAACGCGGTTGCGGGGAAAATCGCTCAGCCACGCCATCGCTGCCATGCCGCCCAGCCCGGTGGCATAAAGCGCGATGCCCGGTGCGGCGCTGCGATCCGCCGGAAAGACAAAGGCCAGCACCGGGATGACGACGAGGCGCCCCAACGCGATCGCCCAGCCCCTGCGCCAGTCCGGCCGCAGATGCCGCGCATAAAGGCCGATCGCGACCAGATGCCCGGCGAGGAACGCCAGCGCGCCGGTCGTCAGACCGGCGGTCTCCAACAACACATCGCCCGCCGCGCCGCACGCCATCACCAGCGCGATCAGCCACCCGTCCAGACCCCGTGCCTGCACCGCCGCCCAGATCGCGAGCAGGCCCACTCCGGCCCCCTTCCACAGCGTGAGCGCCGCGCCGTCGGCGAGCAGCCAAGTCGCCGGAAAATAGCTGGTCCCGGCTACGAGTGCGATCCAGAAGAGCCATCGATGCTGCATTGCCGCCCTTCCCTGCCTGAAACACCGCGCCGGCGAAAGCACGGGCGCGCCACCGCTCCACCGCCCCACCGTCATGCTGAACTTGTTTCAGGCTGACGGCTTGGGGGCGAGGTGATGCCCCTTTCACATCGTCATGCTGAACTTGTTTCAGCATCCACCCCGCCACCCGCGACCGCCTCACCGGTGGCACGACAGACAATGAAACGCGTTCAGGGTGACGTTTGGGAAGGAGGTGATGTCTTGTCCTCCCCCGCGGCGCCGCCGATCATTCCCGCACTAACCCCGCGCTGTCCTACAGGGGCCAGTCTGTGCCATGATCGCGTCATGCCACAATATGCGCCCTGCCCGCTGACCCGTCCTGCACCGTTTGATCCTATGCCGTTGAGTCCTGGTTGCAGACGCGATGGCAACCCGCAACTTTGCAGGCCAGCATTGCGCAACCTATCGTCGGCAGCGTCGCGACTCGCGGCCTTTGCCATGCCGTGCCGCGCCCGCTATCTGCCGCGCCAATGACTCACCAAATACACATCATCGGCGGCGGGCTCGCCGGCTCCGAAGCCGCCTGGCAGCTTGCCGAAGCGGGCGTTCGCGTAAAACTCTCCGAAATGCGCGGGGGCGGCGACATGACGCCCGCGCACCAGACCGATGGCCTTGCCGAACTCGTCTGCTCGAACAGTTTTCGGTCCGACGATGCCGATCGCAATGCGGTTGGCCTGCTGCACGCCGAAATGCGCGCGCTTGGCTCGCTCATTCTGCGCGAGGGCGATGCCCACAAGGTGCCGGCTGGATCGGCGCTGGCGGTCGACCGCGATAATTTCTCCGCCGGCGTCACGGCGGCGCTGGCCGCGCATCCTAACATCACTATCATACGCGAGCGGGTGGATGTGCTGCCCGCTAATGGCCTGACGATCGTCGCCACTGGCCCGCTCACCGCGCCGGCGCTTGCCGACAGCATCGGCGACGCCACGGGCAAGGATGCGCTCGCCTTTTTCGATGCGCTTGCCCCGATCGTGCATCATGAGAGTATCGATATGTCGGTCGCGTGGATGCAATCACGCTGGGATAAGGGCGAGACGAAGGATTACATCAACTGCGCGATGGACAAGGACCAGTATCTGGCCTTTCACACAGGGCTGATCGAAGGCGAGAAGACCGAGTATAAGGAATGGGAGGACGTCCCCTATTTCGAAGGCTGCATGCCGATCGAGATGATGGCGGCGCGCGGGGTGGATACGCTGCGCTATGGGCCGATGAAGCCGGTCGGGCTCGATGATCCACGCACCGGGCGCTGGCCCTATGCGGTGGTGCAGCTGCGGCAGGACAATGCATTGGGCACGCTGTGGAACATCGTCGGCTTCCAGACAAAGCTGAAACATGCCGAGCAGGTGCGGCTGTTCCGCACGATACCGGGGCTGGAAAACGCCGAATTTGCGCGGCTGGGCGGGCTGCACCGCAACACCTTCATCCGATCGCCCGAATTGCTCGATCCCACGCTCAGGCTAAAATCGCGCCCGCACATCCGCTTTGCCGGGCAGATCACGGGCTGCGAGGGCTATGTCGAAAGCGCCGCGATTGGTCTGATCGCGGGGCGTTTTGCCGCTGCCGAGCTTGCCGGGCACGCGCTCGCGCCGCCGCCGGTAGAAACCGCCTTGGGGGCGCTGCTCCACCACATCACCGGCGCGGCCGAGGCCGAGACCTATCAGCCAATGAACGTCAATTTCGGGCTGTTCCCGCCAATCACTGGACGCACCAAAAAGGCCGACCGCAAGCTGCTTTATACTGGCCGCGCGCGCGCCGCACTCGAAGGGTGGATGGCGGCCTAACCCTCGTCGTCCTTTTGCTCTTCATGTACAGCGGGCGTCGGCGGGCAGGCGCATTTGGCCTTGGTCGCGGGGCGACGCTTGACCGCGGTGGTCGCGAATTCTGCAGGAGACATCGCGCCGTTATGATCGGCATCTGCAGCGGCAAATTTGGTCGTCGCCTTCACCGCCCATTCGTCGAACGAAAGCGTGCCGTCGTGGTTGGTATCGAGCCTTGCATAGGCCTTGCGCCGGTTGGCAAGATATTCGTCGCGGCTGATCGCGCTGTTCCTGTCCTTGTCGTAACGGCCAAAGCGCTTCTCCTCGCGGGTTTTGTCGCTCGCCTCGGGGGCTGCATCGGGCAGGGCCGCACCGTCGCTCGCCGGAGCAACCGATGGAGCAGCGGGCAACAGTCGATCCGATGCCGCACGCCCATTGAACAGCAAGATGCCGCCGCCTGCGAGCAGCAGGGCAGCAACGGCCCCTGCCAGATATCGCCACATCGCCCGTCCCCTTTGCCCCTGCATCCGGTGGACGCATGTCTAGCGGCCAGTCACCCGGTGCTGCAACATCCTCAACAGCCGCTGCGGCGATCCCTGGCGGCGATGATGCCCGTGGCCATGCCGCGCATCGATCGCGGCCAGGCGGGCCAACATGCCGAGCGGGCGCGCCGCGACGCTCCACTTCACCGCCTCGATCGACCGAAGCGCCGGCGCGGCGAGCGCGAAACAACGCGCGCGGGCGGCGGGATCGCTCAAATGAAAGCCAAGATCGACCAGCCCCCAGCCCTGCCCCGCCGCCGTCACTGGATCACCGGGAGAAGCGCCAAGCAATGCCCCAGCCAGCGCGAATAATCGCCCGCCCCGCGCTTCGGCGTGGATCAGGATCGCTGCATCGTCGAGCGGACCTTGATCAAGCAGGATTTCCCAGCCGTCGATCATCGCCGCCAGCGCGGCTCCGGTCACCCCGTGCGACAGCGCTTGCGCGCTGAGCATCTGCAATAATGGCTGCGCTGGTGGCGGGCGATCATCGAGCCGGGTCAGCGCTTCGTGCCACCAGGTGAAGCGCAGCTGCCCGACCATCGGATCATGCGCGCCGCGCAGCAGATCGGCCAATTGCTCATCGAGCAACCAGAGCGCCTCGAGCCCGGCACGCCGATCCACCGGCGCATACAGACACGCCAGTCGCCGCTCGGGATCGCGCAGGGTCGCATCAGCCATACCCCCCTTTTGCGGCGCGCGCCCGTCACAAATCAACAGCGGATACCGGCGGTAATAAATCCTTCTCCGCAGCTTCCCGGCTTCAATCAGTGATTAACCTAGCCCCGGTATTGGAGAGCATTATGGGCAAGAAATCGGCATCACTCATCGAATCTCGTGCGGGGGCCGCGCCTAGGCCTTCCAGAATCGGATTGATGGGCGATCGGCGCGGCGCCGTCGCGATCGAATTCGCCTTCGTCGCCGCACCGCTGGTGGCGCTGATGATCGCCATCCTTCAGACCAGCCTGGTTTTCTTTGCCCAGCAGACGCTTGAATCGACCGCCGAGAAATCGATCCGGCAATTGGTGACGGGCGCAGCGCAAAAGGCAAACACGTCGTCGAGCACGTTCAAGACGTCGGTGTGCTCCAAACTGCCGGTGTTCATGAAGTGCGCCAATGTGATGGTCGATGTCCGAACGGCGACCAGCTTTTCAGGTGCGACGGTTTCATCGCCCACACTGACCTATGATTCCAACGGGAATGTCAGCAACAGCTGGACCTATGCGCCAGGCGGCGCGGGCACCATCAACATCGTCACGATCATGTACATCTGGGATGTTCAGAAGGGCCCGTTCGCGTTCGATCTGTCGACGATGTCGAGCAATCGCCGGCTGCTCTACGCGACCTCGGTGTTCAAGGTGGAGCCCTACACATCATGATCCGGCGACTGATCAACGACATTCGCGCGGTGTCCGCCACTGAGTTCGCGCTCGTGCTGCCATTTCTGGTCACGCTCTATATCGGCGGATATCAGCTTTCGGATGCGATATCGGCGTACCGCAAGGTGACGTTTACCGCTCGCACGATCGCCGATCTGGCATCGCAATATACCACCGTGAACGACAGCGATCTCGACACGATCTTGAATGCGAGTGAGCAGGTGCTGGCGCCATACAAGACCGCCAACGCGACGATGCTGATCTCCCAGATAAAGATCGACAACAGCTTGGTCGCTACGGTGGACTGGAGTCGCGGAAAGAACGTAACCCCGCTCACCGTCGGCGGCGCCTACACAATCCCAGCGTCGATCAAACAGGCCAATACCTATCTGATCATCGCGACGGTGAGATATAATTACACATCGAACGTCGCAACGACGCTGATCGGGGCGATCCCGATGACGGATCAGATCATCCTGAGCCCCCGTGCCACCAACCAGATCAAAAAGACCTAGCCATGCCGATGATCAACTTGCTGCTCGCATCGATGCGCTTTTTCGGCCGTCTCGCCGCAAATCGGCGCGGCAACGTGCTGATGTTGATGGGATTTTCGGTGATCCCGCTGACACTGGCGACAGGCATTGCCGTCGATTACGCGCGCGCAAGCCGGCTTCAGACCAAGCTCAACGCCGCCGCCGACGCCGCGACGCTCGCTGCCGTCACGCAGCCGATGATGCTGAAATCGAATAGCGAGGCGGAAACGGCGCTCATCAACATGTTCAACTCGCAGATCACCGGCCAGCCAGGGCTGATCTGGAACAGCGCTGATCTGCAGAAATCGGTAACCGGCAACGATCTGGTCAATTCGACGCGCACCGCCGTCGCCACCTACACCGCCAAATCTCAAAACGCCTTTGCCGGCATCATCGGTTTCCCAACGATCACCATCGGCGGCACCTCGACTGCGACCGCTACGGCTGCTCCCAACATCGATTTCTATCTGGCGCTCGACACCTCTTCGTCGATGGCGCTGCCGACCACCACCGCCGGGTTCACGACGATGGACAATGCGGTGAGCTGCGCGTTCGCCTGTCATTCGAACAAAATCCAGCAATATGTTGGCGGCTCCATTCCCACATTGATTTTGAACAACGCGACATTTTCACTTGTAAAAGGCAGTTTCGGTACAAGTGGCGGCGGCGCAAACCGTAAAAAGTTTCTGGATAATGACGGAACTTATTTTTATAATAACAACAAACCGGCAACAGATAACAAGTGTAAGAACAGCAGCGGCTACGATATTTGCGTGTACAATAGTGACGGTACTTATGCTGATAGTTATTGGTATGCCATAAATCAGGGTGTCCGTCTTCGTGTCACTGATGAGCGCCAGGCTGCGAGCGACCTAATGGCCCTCGCTCAATCCTATGCCACCGCCAATAGCCGGACATACCGTGCGGCGCTCTATACGTTTGATCACAAAACGAACTTGAAAACGATTGCCACATTGACGTCGAGCCTGTCGTCGGTGAGCACTGCGGCGCAGAATATCGACGTGGTGATGGTGAATGATCAAGCGGGTAACGGCAGGCCGCCAAACGGCCAGTCAGGAACCGAATATCTTTTCACGAGCTTCGAGAGCGTCCTGACCAAGATGTCGACCGAAATGCCGGCGCTGTCGGGCCAGGGCACCAATACGATCGGCGACACGCCGCAGGCATTCTTGTTCATGGTAACAGACGGGATGAGCGACGAGAATATCGGTTCGGGCAGAACGCGGACCGCCATGCAGGAGGCGCAGATCACTCAATGTACGGCAATCAAGGCGCGTCGTATCAAGATCGCGATCCTCTATACCGAATACACATCAGCATCGATCGAGGATGACGAGCAGAGCCAGAAGGATCTCGCCAATGCCGCGATTCCCAATATTGCCCCGCAGCTGACCAAATGCGCGTCGCCTGACCTGATGTTTACCGTGAAGACGGACCAGAGCATCACCGATGCGCTGCAGGCGCTGTTTGCCAAGGCGGTGTCGACCGCGCGGATAGCGAACTAACAGGCTTATCCCCGGGGCGCACGATCCCGGGGAAGCGGCTTTCAATTGTGGTTGGTGACCTTCTTCACCGCAGCCACCACCCGCGCCTTGTCAACGAGCGCCAGTTTTTCGAGGTTGGCGGCATAGGGCAACGGCACATCTTCGTTCGTCACCCGCAATACCGGTGCATCGAGATCGTCAAAGCCTTCGGTCATGGCGATCGCAATGATCTCCGATGCGATGCCGCACGTCGGCCAGCCTTCCTCCACCACGACCATCTTGTTGGTCTTGGCCAACGAAGCAAGCACAGTTGACTTGTCGAGCGGTCGCAGCGTGCGCAGATCGATCACCTCGGCATCGATGCCCTCGCCGGCAAGCGTCTCGGCAGCGTCGAGCGCAAGGCCAACGCCGATCGAATAGCTGACGATCGTCACATCGCTCCCTGCCCGGACGATCCGTGCCTTGCCGATCGGCAGCACATGGTCGTCGAGCTTGGGCACCTCGAAACTGCGGCCATAGAGCAGCTCGTTTTCGAGGAAGACGACGGGGTCCTCCGAAATGATCGCCGCCTTCAACAAGCCCTTGGCATCGGCGGCGTCATACGGCGCAATGACGATCAGGCCGGGGACGCTGGCATACCAAGGCGCATAATTCTGGGAATGCTGCGCGCCAACGCGGCTGGCGGCACCGTTGGGACCACGAAACACGATTGGGCAACGCATCTGCCCGCCCGACATGTAATTGGTCTTGGCGGCTGAATTGATGATGTGATCGATTGCCTGCATCGCGAAGTTAAAGGTCATGAATTCGATGATCGGCTTCAAGCCTCCCATCGCCGCGCCCGCACCGATCCCTGCAAAGCCATGTTCGGTGATCGGCGTATCGATGACGCGCTTCTCGCCGAACTCGTCGAGCAGGCCCTGGGTGACCTTGTAGGCACCCTGATATTGCGCGACTTCCTCGCCCATCACGAACACGCGATCGTCCTTGCGCATTTCCTCGGCCATTGCATCGCGCAACGCCTCGCGGACCGTGAGCTTGACCATCTCGGTACCTGCCGGGATGTCGGGATCGGAGGCAGCAGGCGCCTTGGCCGTCGAAAGCTGGTCGGTACCGGTTTCGGCTTTTTTGGCAGCTGGTTCGGCTGACTTCTCGGCAGGCTTTGGCACGGCGGTGGCTGGCGCTGGAACCCCGTCATCGCCGGCACCATCACCGTCACCATCTAGCGTGGCGATCACGGTGCCGACTTTCACATTGTCGGTGCCCTCCGCCACAAGGATCTTGCCGATGGTCCCCTCATCGACGGCCTCGAACTCCATCGTTGCCTTGTCGGTTTCGATCTCGGCCATGATGTCACCGGACTTGACGGTGTCGCCTGCCTTCACCAGCCATTTGGCGAGCGTGCCCTCCTCCATCGTCGGGGAAAGCGCGGGCATCTTGATCTCGATCGGCATCAATAGGTCCCTACCAGCACGTCGGTATAGAGTTCGGCCGGGGCGGGTTCATCGGTGCTTTCGGCGAAATCGGCGGCCTCGTTCACCTGTCGGCGAATTTCCTGTTCGATCGTTTTCAGATCGGCTTCCTTCACGCCCATTTCCTCGAGCAGCTTCTTGGCGTGTTCGATCGGATCCGATTTGTCGCGCACCGCCTGTACTTCTTCCCGGCTGCGATATTTGGCGGGATCGGACATCGAGTGACCGCGGTAGCGATAGGTCTTCATCTCGAGGATGATCGGCCCCTTGCCACTGCGCGCCCATTCGAGTGCGGTCTCGGCAGCGCCACGACACGCGAGCACATCCATGCCGTCGATCTGCAAGCCAGGAATGCGGAAGCTCTCGCCCCGGCGGAACAGCTGATCCTCGGACGAAGAGCGGTTCACGCTCGTCCCCATCGCATATTGGTTGTTCTCGATCACATAGATGACGGGCAGCTTCCACAGCTCGGCCATGTTGAAGCTTTCATAGACCTGGCCCTGGTTCGACGCGCCATCGCCGAAATAGGCGAGGCATACGCCGCCATCGCCCTTGTATTTATGGCTGAAACCAAGGCCAGTGCCGAGTGAGACCTGCGCACCGACGATGCCGTGGCCGCCGTAAAATTTATGCTCAACGCTGAACATGTGCATCGAGCCGCCCTTCCCCTTCGAGATGCCCGCCTGGCGCCCGGTCAACTCGGCCATCACATCCTTGGGCGGGATGCCGCAAAGAAGCATATGCCCATGGTCGCGATAGCCGGTGATCACGCTGTCCTTTTCGGAAAGCGCCGATTGCAACCCGACAGCAACGGCTTCCTGGCCAATATAGAGGTGGCAAAATCCGCCGATCAGCCCCAGTCCGTAAAGCTGCCCCGCCTTCTCTTCGAACCGCCGAATCAAGAGCATCTGCCGATAAAATTCTAGGAGTTGATCCTTCGTAGCCTCGAACGGCTTTGGATCATCCGGGCGTTCGCGATCAGGTGCGGCGGGTTCGCCTTTGCGGCTGCGCGCTGGTGCTTTGGCCACGGTCTGAAGGACCTCATCTTCCTCGGGGAATGGGGAGCGCCAGCCTATAAGCCCAGTTCACCACAAGGCGCAATCGCCCGCTGGCGCCACATCATCCTATCGCCGCAGCGGAACGATATATTCATCGGGATTGGTGACGTTCAGCTGCTTGCGCACTAGTTCATCGACCATGTCTGGATTAGCGTGATCGTGATTGAGCAGTGCCACGTGATTGCGCAGCACGGCGCGGCGCTTATCCAGTGCTGCATAGACGGCCTCGCGGTTCGACAATTGCCGCTTGTAATCGCCGTACGCGAGAATCCCGTTGGGACCGATCACGGCATAGCCACCGAACATCGCCATCACGATGAGCGCGATCGCCGGGGGGCCGGCGCGGCGCAGGATCATCCGAAATCGGGAAGGTGCTGACATGCCATGATTCTGCAGCAGCGCGACTCGCGGATCAAGCATAATCGGCAGCGATCAAGCGTATTTTCAGCGCAGCACAGAGCGGCCTGCATAGCGCGCCATGTCGCCCAATTCCTCCTCGATGCGGATCAACTGGTTGTATTTGGCCAGCCGATCGCTCCGCGCGAGGCTACCGGTCTTGATCTGTCCACAATTGGTCGCAACGGCGAGATCGGCGATCGTCGCGTCTTCGGTCTCGCCCGAGCGATGCGACATCACAGCAGTATATCCCGCACGGTTCGCCATCGAGACAGCGGCAAGCGTTTCGGTCAGCGTGCCGATCTGGTTGACCTTGACCAGCAGCGAATTGCCCAGCCCGGCGGCAATTCCTTCCTTAAGCCGCGCCGGATTGGTCACGAACAGATCGTCACCCACCAGCTGTACTTTGTCGCCAATCAGATCGGTAAGTGCCTTCCAACCTTCGAAATCATCTTCGCTCATCCCGTCCTCGATCGAGAAAATCGGATAGCGCCTGGTCAGATCGGCGAGATAGCCCGCCATCTCGTGCGGGGTAAGGACCTTTCCCTCGCCGCTGATGTGATAGGCGCCGTCCTTGAAGAATTCGGTCGCGGCGCAATCGAGCGCGAGCATCACGTCCTCGCCAGGGGAATAGCCCGCCGCCTCTATGCTCGACATGATGAAATCCAGCGCTTCGGTGGTGGAGGCGATGTTCGGCGCAAAGCCGCCTTCATCGCCGACCGACGTGGAGAACCCCTTGTCGTGCAATCCTTTTTTCAGCGTGTGGAAAATCTCCGAGCCGCAGCGCACCGCATCGAAGATCGAATCGGCGCCGACGGGCACGATCATGAATTCCTGGAAATCGATCGGGTTATCGGCATGTTCGCCGCCATTGATGATGTTCATCATCGGCACCGGCAACAGATGGGCCGAAACGCCGCCGATATAGCGATAAAGCGGCATCCCGCGCGCGTCGGCGGCGGCCTTTGCGACGGCCAGGCTCACACCCAGGATCGCATTGGCGCCCAGCCGGCTTTTGTTGGGGGTCCCGTCCAGCTCGATCATCGTCTGATCGACATCGCCCTGATCCTCCGCGTCCATGCCCAGCACCGCCTCGGCGATATCGGCGTTGACCGAATCCACCGCGCCCTGGACGCCCTTGCCGAGCCACTGGGTCTTGTCGCCATCGCGCCGCTCGACTGCTTCATGCGCGCCCGTCGACGCGCCTGAAGGCACCGCAGCACGCCCGAAACTGCCATCCTCGAGCAATACATCGACTTCGACCGTTGGGTTGCCGCGGCTGTCGATGATCTGACGACCATGGATGTCGATGATTGCGGTCATGGAATGAGTCTCCTAGATTAGTATGCTCGGTCAGCGGCGTCGCGCGGCTCTATCCACTTCGTATCCGGTGGGCAATTCGCCTTGGATCACGGAACGCGATCGATCCGCGACCGTTGTCTTTGCATCTAACGTGAAAGGGCTTTCGACATGGCCGACGAAACAAACGACCTCAAACCAACAGTGAAGCCGAGCGTTAAGCCAATCGCCAAGCCTCAGGCGCCGATCAAGGATGCGCATGCGAGCCCGCTTGCGATGCTGGAAGACGCGACGACGGAGGCTGTCGACGATATCGGCACGAAGGCATCCGGTGCGGCCCAGGCGCTAAAAGATGGCGCCGGCAAGATGGCCAAGCAGGCAACCGACAAGGCCCGCGATTATGTAAGCGAGGGCAAAAGCCGCGCGGGTGGTGTTCTTGATGAAATGTCGCGGATGATGGGCGATGCGGCAACGACGGTCGACGAAAAGCTTGGCGCGCAATATGGCCAATATGCCCGCACCGCCGCAAACGGCATCGCCGATTTTTCGGAAAGCCTGAAAGCCAAGGAAATCGAGGATTTGATGGCCGATGCGCAAAGCTTCGTTCGCAAAAGCCCAGCCGTTGCAATCGGCATCGCGGCGGCACTTGGTTTCGTCATGGCGCGATTGGTGAAGGCCGGTCTCGATACAGCTGATACCATCGCCGACGGACCGCCGCAGAAGACGGCGAGCAAGCCCGCTGGCGATGGCCCGAAGTCGCCTGACGCCTGATCGGTTTGGGGGGAATGGAGCGCGAAGATTTACCTAACGAGGTCGTCGACGAGAACGATGACAGTATCGCAAGGCTGTTCGCACGGCTGATCGAGGACGCAGAGCGGTTCGTTCGTGCCGAGCTTCGCCTGTATCGGGCTGATCTGTTCAGCCGAGTGCGAGATGCGCGAAGTGCGATCGTGATGATCATGATTGGTTTTCTACTTGCCCAGTCGGCAATCATTGCCCTGCTGGTTGGCCTGATCGTCATCTTGCGGCCGCCGCTTGGTGCGGTGGGCGCAACTGCATCGGTCGTTGGTGGGGCGTTGCTGGTTGCAACGGTTCTGGCACGG
>JBBQAG010000109.1:0-7804 GCA_038315875.1 Sphingomonadales bacterium
CTGATCGGCATGCGGCGGAACAGGCGCACATCTTTGCCAGGTTTCCGCTCGTCATCGCGCCTTCCGCTCTATTGCCCTCGGCCAATATGGCGGTGCCGCATGACGGCTTCGGCAAGCCGCTGCTGATCACCAGGGACAAGGCGGGCGTGGCGCATGTCTTCATGAATGTCTGCCAGCACCGCGGTACGCGCCTGGTCGAAGGCGATGAGGCGATAACCGCGCCACGTCTAGTCTGCCCCTATCATGCCTGGGCCTATGCACTGGACGGCGCGTTGCTGGCGATGCCCAGGCCCGAATGCTTTCCCGGCCTCGACAAGGCCGAGTTCGGCTTGAAGCCATTGCCCACGGTCGAATCGGGAGGACTGATCTGGTTTGCCTTTGATGACACCGCCGATTTCAGCGAGGCGCGGGCGCTTGGTGACGATTTCGAGGCATTCGATCTGCCAGGCCAATATCTGTTCCGCCGCAAGACGCACCGCGTGGCGGCGAACTGGAAGCTGATCATGGATGCCTTTCTGGAGAGCTATCATGTCCAGCGGCTCCATTCGGGCACGATCGGCCCGTTCTTCAAGGATGGGGTGACGAGCGGAGACGTGATTGGCCCCCATCAGCGATCGGCAGTGGGTCGCGAGGCTGATCTGGTGGCGGCGGCGGGTAGCGACTGGCCGCGATTGCGCGCCGCGATCACCTATACCTACCAGATGTTTCCCGGCACTGTGCTGATCGTCAGCCCCGATTATATGAACCTGATGATCATGATGCCGCAATCGGCGGGCGAAGTGCTGGTAGAGGATTTCATGCTGATCCCGGAGCCTCCCGCGACCGGCCCCGATGGCGACAGGGCACGCGATCATTGGGAAAGGAGTTGGGCATTGCTCGACGGCAAGGTATTCTCGGGCGAGGATTTTCGCGCCGCCGAACTCGGCCAGCAGGGCCTGTCATCCAGCGCCATCGAGCGGGTGACCTTGGGGACGCTGGAGACGGGCATTCGCCATTTCCACGATAACGTGGAATCGCGGCTCGGCT
Organism: Sphingomonadales bacterium; assembly: GCA_038315875.1. Lineage (GTDB taxonomy): Bacteria > Pseudomonadota > Alphaproteobacteria > Sphingomonadales > Sphingomonadaceae > Sphingomonas. The sequence continues at coordinate 1,027 of JBBQAG010000109.1, forward strand.
GATTATGCCACCGTCAGGAACAGACGAAATCCGCCCGGAAGGCGGCGGGGCGCCTCGCCGCTGACAACGGCCTCGATTGCATCGATCGCGAGCAGCAGTTCGCGTTGCTGATAGGGCTTTGTGAGACAGCCGGCGGAAATAGTGCGGGCCGATTCGGGAAATTCACCCGTGACGAAGAGGACCTTGATCCCGCGATCGAACGCTGCCTGGGCAACGTCCAATCCGCTTCCATCGCTCAGGCTGATATCGGCGAGCACAAGATCGATATCCGCGCCATCATTGATCAGCGCCACCGCATCGGCGACGTTGTCGACGGTGGCCACCACCTCGAATCCCGAGTCCGCCAGGAATCGCTCATTATCAAATGCGATCAAGGGCTCGTCCTCGGCAATCAACAGCCGCGCGAGTTGGCGCTTCTTCTTGCCGAATATCATGTCCTGCCCTCTGCCTCCGCAGTCCCAAGCCACCCGGCATATCGCCGCAAGGCCGCCTTCGCATTAGCGCGACGGCGTTACCTCCATCGCAAATATTTTGAATCAAACGCTCAATTCAATGTATCAGCGCCGGGTGCCAACAAATAAACCGCCTGCAGAACGAATTGAGCCACAAAAGGCACAGCATCGCATCGCCAAGCTGCTCGCGCGCGCCGGCGTAGCGTCGCGTCGCGAAATCGAGCGCATGATCGTGGATGGCAGGGTGGCCATTGACGGCATTGCGATCGATACGCCCGCGACGATCCTGACCTCGCTGCGCGGGGTGACGGTGGATGGCAATCCAGTGCAGGCGGCCACCCCTGCCCGGCTCTTCCTGTATCACAAGCCCGCCGGGCTGCTCGTGACTGAACGCGATCCTGCCGGGCGACCGACGATCTACGACAAATTGCCAACCGATCTCCCCCGCCTCGTGCCGGTCGGCCGGCTCGATCTCAATACCGAGGGACTGCTGCTGCTGACCACAGACGGCGAGCTGAAGCGCCAGCTCGAGCTTCCATCAACCGGCGTGGAGCGTGCCTATCGTGCGCGCGCCTATGGTACGATTTCCCAGGCACAACTCGAGGATCTGATCCACGGCATCGAAATCGAAGGCGTTCGATACGGCGCGATCAATGCCAATCTGGAACGGCGCACCGGGGCCAATGTGTGGATCGAAATGATCCTGACGGAGGGCAAGAACCGTGAAGTTCGCAGGGTACTCGAATTTCTGGGGTTGAAGGTGTCGCGGCTGATCCGCACCCGTTACGGTCCGTTCCTGCTTGGTGATCTGGCGCCAGGCGAAATCGGCGAAGTCCGCCAGCATGACGTGATCGCCTTTCGCCGCGATCCTACCCGCAATCCGGCGCCCGATCACGCAAAGGCACCCCCCGCGCGCAGCCGGCAAGAGCGCGGCGCCGCCCCCGCCCGTGCCGATCGGCCTGCGCCAATGCCACGGCCCGGCCCCGATCAGGCCGAGCCACGCAAAGCGCCGCGATCGCCGGCGCCGATCAAGCCAAAGCGATTCTACGATGCGAAGGAAAAGGGTGGCGTAACGCCAACAAAACCTGTCCGTGCGGCGCCCAAGCCCGACACCAGCGCGCGCACCCGCCGCACCGCAACCGATCCGCGACGCAAGGATGGCGAACTCGTCGACAAGCCGCGCGGCATTGCCCCCGCCGGTCGCTCGCCCGTGCGACCCGCCCGCCCCGCAGGCAAGCCGCGCCCAACGAGAACACGGCGCTAGAAGGTGCGTGTGATTGCAGGCAAATGGCGTGGGCGGCCACTCGCCGCGCCAAAGGGCGAAACCACGCGGCCAACGGCCGATCGCACCCGGGAAGCCTTGTTTTCGATGCTCATCAGCCGCGTCGGTAGCCTGGAAGGGCTGGCGGTGGCTGATTTGTTCGCCGGTTCTGGCGCGCTGGGGATCGAGGCATTGTCCCGCGGAGCCGCGTCGTGTTTGTTCGTTGAGCAGGACCGGGCTGCGATCGACGCGCTGCGCGCCAATCTCGCGAAGCTGGAGGCGGCCGGGGCGGGCGCCGATGTGCGGGCGATTTCGGTGTTGTCGCTAGGCCGCGCCGCCGCACCGCTCGACATCGTGATGATGGATCCGCCCTATGGATCGGGCGCGGGGGCAGTCGCGCTCGACAAGCTCACGCGGCTCGGTTGGATTGGCGCCGGCAGTTGGGTCAGCATCGAATCAGCTGCCAATGAGCCGATCAGCGTCCCCGGTTTCGCCATCGATGCAGAACGTAACCACGGAAAGGCCAGGATCACGTTGCTCCGGCGCGACGATCAAGCAGTCTACACCGCCGATTGAGCCTATAGGTCACCTTCACCCACCACTGGTTCCAGCGCCCAGCCATCGCAACCGGAAAAACCGCAGGCACAGGAAGAGACCCGCCACTCCGCACTGCCAATGCGGACAATATCGCCGGCAAGCGAGAAATTATCCATCGCGATCGCCTGAAGCCGCGACACGATGGTTTCCACCCCAGGAATTAATGAACCAGCGTTGCGGATTGACGACTGCCTGGGCAGCGAGCGTGACACTTGTAGCTCGGCATTCGACATGCTTGATGGCCCCCGCCAACGTCCCGGATACTGTAGCGACCATGCCCCCCGGCACGTCGCAATCACCCAAGACCGAGGGTTGGAGTGTGCCGCCCGGATTAGCTGCGTGCAACATCATCCCGACGAACGGGTGCCGTCGCGCGACGAAGCCCCCGATGCGTGTCCCGAACATGGATAGACGCGCTGAGCAACAGGCCTACGCGGTACCGAAGCTCCGAATCGACGCGAGCATCAGCCAGAACAGCCCGCCTGAAAGCGTCATCGCAACGGGCAGCGTCAATATCCAGGCAAGCGCCATATTGCGGATCGTCTTCGCTTGCAGCCCCGCCCCACTTGCCGTCGAAGCCCCGGCGACGCCACTGGACAGAATATGTGTCGTGGATACGGGCAATCCATAGCGTTCGGCGAGAAGGATCGTCGTTGCAGCCATTAATTCGGCCGCTGCACCAACGCCGTAAGTCATCTCGGTTTTGCCAATCCGCTCGCCGACCGTAACGACGATGCGTTTCCAGCCGACCATCGTGCCGAGACCCAAGGCGATCGCGACCGTGATCTTCACCCAAAGCGGAATATACCGCGTGCCTTTTTCCAGACCGCTTTGATACGTTGCGATGGGTTTGAGTTCGGCTTCGGAGAAGGCCGCATGGACATTCTTGTCCTTGGTGATCAGTCGGGTAGTATCCAGGACGAGATACATATCGTTGCGCAGATTGCGCGTTGCCGATGCGGGGACCTTGCCGAATGAGCCGTAGTTATCGATCTGCGCGCCGATATCGCGCGACACGATCTCGACTGCCGAAAAGACAACGGGATCGCTCGCCGATTTGGTCTTCAGCGCACTGGTGAGCACATCGCGCGCACTACCCGGCGTTACCGATGCGCTGCCGGCATGGCCGCGAAATATCGTCGCTGCTGCATTGGCCTGCGCCACGAAGGCGGGCGTTTCGCTCTCCGGCATCGTCCGGTTCAAAGCATAAGCGGTTGGCGCGCAGCCGATCAGGATCAGCATGATCAACCCCATGCCCTTCTGCCCGTCATTACCACCATGGGCGAAGGAGACCGCGGTGCAGGTGAAGATCAGCAACGCGCGAATGCCACGCGGCGGCGGCGCATTTTCCGCCGGAGCGGTATAGAGCTTGGGATTGCGCAGCACGCGCTTCATGACCAGCAACAATATCAACGCTCCGCCAAAACCGATCATCGGGCTGATGAGCAATCCGGTGAGCACCTTCTGTGCCTGGCTCCAGTCGACACCCGAGGTGCCGTTGGTGCCAGCCGACAGCAGTTGGTTGGCAAAGCCGACGCCCAGAATGGAACCGATCAGCGCATGGCTCGACGAGTTGGGCAGGCCGACATACCAGGTCGCCAGATTCCAGATCACGGCAGCGAGCAGCAGCGCAAAGATCATCGCAAAACCTGCGCCACTACCGACGTTCAGGATCAATTCGACCGGCAGGAGCGTGACGATCGAATAGGCGACCGCGCCAGAGGACAGCAGCACGCCGAGGAAGTTGAAGAAGCCGGACCAAACGACCGCCACCGGCGCCGACAGGGAATTGGTGTAGATCACTGTCGCGACCGCGTTGGCGGTGTCGTGGAAGCCGTTGACGAATTCGAATGCCAGCGCGATCAACAGCGCAAGCGCGAGGAATAGGAAAACACCCGTGGCCAGGCTTTCGCCCACCTGTGCGGTATCGGCAAAGATACTGACACCGGCGTACACCAATCCGCCGAGGAGCGCGGCCAAAAAAAGCCAACGGCCAGCGGGATGGCCGGCGGCGTCGAGCGAGCGCCGTACAGCGCCATTTCCGGCAGGTTCGGCTTCGAGGGTCTGGGTTGCCATCCAGTCATTCCGTGATCGTTTTTGATGACAATCGAATGACAGCGTTATGCGGCCCTCCAATCCATTCGCCCGTAGCGCCTCTACACCGAGACGAGCAAGCGCGTAGTCAGGCGTGCTGCTCCAGCACTGCCGCCATAGCCGGCATGACTGCCTGCAAGCCCTTGACCGGCCTTATCATCACCCGAAAGCCAATGATCAGATCATTCTCATCCCAATGGATGATATCGACGCCGTTGACGTGGATCCCGTCCATCTCGAGCTGAAATTCAAGCACCGCCGAACGATCACCGATCCATTCTTCCACATAGCGAAAGCTGGGCACGCCCAGCACTTTCATCGCCGCAGTAAGGTATTTGATCGTGATCGCCTTGCCCAATTGCGGATGATGCACGGCAGGTGACTGGAAGATGCAATCCTGCGCGATCAGCGTATCGAGGCCGCTCGGATCGTGGCTTGCCATCACTTCGTGCCAGCGAAGAATTGCGGCTGGTTGCATCTCGATATTCCTTTAGAGCGCGCGCACCGTTTTTAGCGGGCTGGCGGCTGATCGCAAGCGCGCCACGATTTGACCATAAAAACGCTGCCTTAGGGGACTAATGTATGTAACCAAGGCACCTTTCCGTTCGGGAACAATGTGCCATCCGGGCGTTGTCATTTCGTACCCGTCTTCAACAATGAAAAAACGTCGTTCTCATCAGCACAGCCAAGGCTAGCAATTTTTATGATCATCGGGTCTCTTCGATGAACGAAGTTACGCTCGAACGGATCGGCCGAGCAGAGGTTGTGCGGCGCCCGGCAGCGCCCATTGCTGACGTCGAAACCGTTCGAGGTGACATTACTCCGCCGCTCCGCGTGCTGACCTATCTGCATAGCTTCGATCCGGGCGGCGTCGAACGCGTCGCCCTCAGGCTCAACGCTTCCTGGGCCGCGCGGGGTGTAGAAACCACGGTCATCGTCGGTCGCGACAGCGGCATCGCCCGCGAATCGGCAACCGCTGTCAATTATCGCCGGCTCGATGATCGGTTCTCGCCCGGGAAGCGGCTCGAAATACTATGGATGCTGATCAAGCTGCCAGCGATCATCAGGCGCGAGCGCCCCGATATCCTGTTCTGCGCCGGAAACACCTATGGCTCGATGGCGGTCGGCATGCGTATCATCCTCGGGCGTGCCTGCCCGCCAATAATCGCCAAGGTCAGCAACGATCTGACCCGCCGGGACATGCCACCGATGTTGCGGTTCATCTATCATCGCTGGCTGCGCCTTCAGGGCAGGTTGATCGATCGCTTCATCGGCATGGCCGCACCAATGCTGCCTGAGATCGCCGAGCATATGGGCATAGCCACCGATCGCATCACGATCATCAACGATCCGGTGTTTTACGAGGCTGAGTTGGATCGGCTGGCAAGTCGCGCCGCTATTCCCCCTGCCCCCGGCACCGGTCGCCGTTACATCGCGATCGGCCGGCTGAGCCCGCAGAAGAATTTCGCCCTGCTGCTTGATGCCTTTGCCCGAATTGCTGGGCAGGATGACCATTTGACCATTCTTGGCGAAGGGCCGGAACGTGACGAGCTAACCAGGCGCGCGATGTCGCTTGGCATCGCCGACAGGCTGTCGATGCCGGGGCATGTGCCCTCTCCCGATCGCTGGCTGGTCGACGCCGACGTGCTTGTCATGTCATCGGATTATGAAGGCGTGCCAGCCGTGATCGTCGAAGCCGTCGCCGCCGGCCTTGCGCTGGTATCCACCGATTGCAGTGTCAGCATGCGCGAGTTGCTGGGGGATGGCCGCTTTGGCCAACTCGTCCCAGTGGGCGATGTCGATGCCCTAGCCAAGGCGATGCAGCGGTCACGGCGGGGGCAGGTATGCACCGCAAGCGCGCACGATCATGCGCGCGCCTTCACGCTGGAGGCGGGCGCTGCGGCGTATCTCTCGGCGATGAACGCGATGGCCCTCGCCCGCGCCGGGTCTTGAAACGATAGATCGGGCGGCAGCGATCGCGCTTGCCCGCAGCGCGCCCGTTCCCTACCTGTTCACCGCATGACTCTTCCCGCTGCCACCCCCGATGATCCGCCCTATTTGCGCGGGCTGAATACGCCGCAGCGCGAGGCGGTGCTGACGACCGAAGGTCCGGTGCTGGTGCTTGCTGGAGCCGGCACTGGCAAAACGGCCGCGCTCACCGCCAGGCTGGCGCATCTGCTGTTCACGCGCAAGGCATGGCCATCGGAAATCCTGTCGGTCACCTTTACCAACAAGGCCGCGCGCGAGATGCGGCACCGCGTTGGCCGGATTGTCGGCGATGTGGTGGAGGGGATGCCCTGGCTTGGCACGTTCCATGCGATTGGTGCCAAGATGCTGCGGCGCCATGCCGAACTGGTTGGGCTGCAAAGCAATT
>JBBQAG010000076.1:0-11533 GCA_038315875.1 Sphingomonadales bacterium
GTGACCAAGCCGCTGAAAAAGCGTGTCGAATAGTCCAGTCTCGCTCCCCCACCAGTTGAAGGAGCAGAGCATGACGCCGAATCAACCCGATACGCTGATCAGCCTGACCGATCTGATGAAGCTCATCAGCGTCAGCAGCCGGACCACCGTCTACCGCTATCTCGACGAGAACCCCGAGTTTCCGCGTCCTTGCAAGATCGGCGGTCGCCGAGGCCGCATGAAGTTCAAGGCGGCCGAAGTCGCCAGGTTCATCGACTCCCTGGAGGCGCGTCGCTGACCGCAGGCCCCTTCCCCGACATTTCCATATCCTTCCGTTCACGAAAGGCATGTGATGTTCTTTGATTCCGAAGCTCTCCCGAGCAGGCCTGTAACCGGGTTTCATTGGCTGAAACCAACGCCGTCGTTTGTATCTTCGGTGTCACCGCGCCGAAGCCCCAAAAGACCGTGTTCAACCTTTCATGGCGCCGGCCTTGGCAGCCGGCCCGGCCCTTTCGAACAGCCTATCCCCTTACCGAGGCAACGAACCCGGGACCACGGCGCATCTCTATTTTTCTATCAGATTGCACGCACCACGCTACCCGGTAGCATCGACAGAGACGGGACAATACATTGTAATTGCTGTACCATAGGTTCTACGTGCGCCGCTAGAGCCGTTGAAAAAGCTGGTATGCGCCGTCAGCCGCGCGCCCATTGCCCCTATGCTTGTCGTAGAACCACGAAATCCGACCCAGGCTTGCAGCGACGGTCGAACCCAACCGCCTATCCCTTGCCATCCCTTCCGGCCTGCAAGCAACTCGCTTTTGTGCAGCGGGGACGCTGATCATGGGACAGGTCAACGTCGCTTATGACGACCAGCAGTTGGCGAGCCTCGACCGCGTGGCCGCTGCGCGTGGCATGGCCCGCCCCGAGTTCTTGCGGAAAATCGCTGCTGAAGTGGTCGAAGCGCATGACGGGGGGCGGCTCGCCTTTCAGCGCGATGAGGCGCCGCGTCTGGATGTCAGCATCAATGCGCTGGTCGTCCGCCTGCAAGAAGGCATTGTCGAACTCGAGCGCACCCAGCGCGCCAATCAGTTGCATGAGAAAAAGCTGCTCGGCGCCTGGCCAGGAACTGATGAGAATGTCCGATCGGCGAGGGATCAGTTGGCGGCGCAGGTGAACAACGTCAACCTCAAGTCGTATCAGCCCTTTCTCAGATTACTGCGCGAGCTTAAGACAGATGTGGGCGACGCCGAAGAGCGCGCGTTGGCGGCGGTCAAGCAGGAGGTCATTGGTCTCCATGACCATCTGAACATGGTACAGAAAGCCGCGAGCGAACCCCGGGTCCAGCACAACCTTGTACTTGGCGATGACCGGATGCTGTCGTTCAAGTTTCTCGCAATAATGGCGGTTCTGGTCGGCGGCTTGTTCATCCTGCTGTTCCTGCTTCTTGTGGCCCAAGTGCAGCCGCTAGCCGTCCCCGTCGCAGATCGGATGCTGGCGGATACCGAGCATGTCTGCCGGCTGGTCAACGGCCGTTACGGCATCAAGGACTGCAAGGTGCCGGAGGACGATCGCAGGCGTGCTATTCAAGCCATCGAGGCTGACAAGTGATTAGCTTGGGCGCCGTCGGATCGGCAGGCTCCGCAGGCGAATATTATGCGAAGGACAATTACTATCTGGCGTCCGAACTCGCGGACGGCAGCGAATGGATCGGCGATGGCGCCCGCAGTCTCGGGCTTGAGGGTCGTGTCGAGACCGAGGCGTTCACGGCAATACTCGAAGGCCGTTTGCCAGATGGCAGTGTCATAGACGCCGCGCGCGGCGAGCACCGGCCTGGCCTCGACATGACGTTCTCGGCGCCGAAATCGCTCTCACTGCTGGCACTTGTTGGCCGGGACGATCGGATCATCGTGGCATTCCGGGATTCCGTTCAGGCGACGCTCGCATGGGCGCAGGCCAACCTCATCGAGGCGCGCGTTTGGGATGCCCAAGGCAAACGGCAGATCGTCGAAAAGACCGGCAATATGGTTGCAGCGGGCTTCCTTCATGACGTGAGCCGAAACGGCGACCCGCAACTGCATGTCCACGCCGTCATCGCCAATGCGACCAAGGCGAGTGACGGCAAATGGCACGCCGTCAGAAATGACGTGCTATATGATAGCCAGCACCTCCTCGGCGCCATCCACAACGCCGAACTGCGGTCGAGGGTAGAAGCGCTGGGTTATGAGATGGTGCCCGCCCGCAACCCAATCAACGGCGAGTTCGAAATCAATGGGGTAACCCGCGACGCCGTCGAAGCCTTTTCGACTCGACGCGCCGAAATCCTAGAAGCCCTGGCGAAGGAAGACCGCGGTTCTCCCCGCGAACGCGAGATCGCGGCACTGGCAACCCGAAGATCCAAGAATCCCGAGTTCATCCCGGCGGAACGCGGCGCGACATGGCAAGCGACTGCGGCGCGGGTGGCGTTTGATCCCCGGCCCCTGATCCGCGCCGCGTTGGACCGAGCCTCTGGACAAGAAACCGTCTGGTCAAAGGTTATGCGCGGTGTCCGAGGCGCCGGCGCCAAGGGCATGGCTATCGCTGCCACGATGGGACTGACACCACGCGATGGCGATTCTCTGGTGCCCGAGCGGCTCGGCCACCTTGACCCGCGTGCGTTCGCGGCCGCACAGGCAGTTGCTTCCGCCGTTCGGGAAATAGGCGAGCGAGAATCCGCGTTCGACCGGAACGATCTTCTGCGCTCCGCGCTCGAGCGAGGCGGGCCGGTGTCGGTCAAGGACGTCGAGGCGCGGATCGGACTGCTTCAGGAGAAAGGCTTTCTGCTTTCGGACGCTGGCGGACGGATGATGGCTACCAAAGGCGCCTTGGCGCTCGAGAACCATCTTATCGATCTGGCGAACGCTGGCCGTGGTGCGGCTGCACCCTTGATCGAAACACCGGACGCCAGCGCACGCCTGCAAACGGCAGCGCGCGCGTTAGGACTGCGTCGGCTCAACCCTGGGCAGGAAGCAGCTGGCGTTACGATCCTCCAATCACGCAATCGTGTCGAACTGGTCCAGGGCGGCGCCGGTGTCGGCAAGTCCGCGTCACTGGCCCCGGTGGCCCATTTAGCAAAAGAAGAGGGTCGGCAGGTGTTCGCCCTCGCACATGCTGGCAGAACGGCGCGCGACTTCGGTGTCAAGATCGGCGCGCCCGCTTCGACGGTCGACAGCTTTCTTGCTCGCCACCAGCGGGTGCTGGACGGCACGGCCAGCCCACATCAGATAGAGCGTACCCGTTCGTCCCTCGGTGGTGCCGTAGTAATGGTCGATGAGGCGAGCCAGGTCGGGACCGAACGGCTCGCTAAGCTGATCGATTTTGCCAACCGGATAGACGTTGGTCGGCTTATCCTCGCCGGTGACATCCGCCAGTTGCAGGCCATCGAGGCTGGCAAGCCGTTCGAGCTTTTGCAGGAGGCTGGCCAGTCAACGTCGACGATAAGCAAAAACCTGCGCGCCGTCTCACCACAGATGCAGGCGCTCAACGCCGCGCTGGAACAACGCGACCTTCCGCGCGCCTTCGACATACTTCGTCCCAATACGATCGAAGTGCCGTTCGCCTCAGGGCCGTCAATGGCAGCGCGGCTATGGGTGGATCTTCCACCCGAACAGCGTGAGAAGACGCTGCTCCTCGCTTCCGGGCGCGCGATGCGCAGCGCCTCGAACACCACGGTGCAGGGAGCTCGCCTCTTGCGCGGCGAACTTATCGGCAAGGGACTGTCCCTTACCGTTCTCGACCGAGTGACCATTACCCGCGAGGGCGCTCGCCAGATGAAGGGTTACCGTGAAGGCCGCATCGTCGAGTTCCGAACGAACCTTCCCAGTCAGGGAATCCGCCAAGGCGACCGAGGCAAAGTGCAAGGGATGGACAAGGGACCGGTCGTGCTTGCGATGGCCGACGGCAGCCAGCGCCGATTCGAACCGGATCGCTTGCCGCGTAATCTCGCCCATGATGCCGTCACCATATACGAGCCCAAACAACTGCCGCTGTTCGGCGGCGACCGCATCCGCTGGACCGACAATGACCGCGAGCGCGGTTTGCTAAACGGCGACATGGCGACCGTCGAGCGAGTAGAGCAGGACGCCATCATTGTCCGGACCACTGGCGGCGAGCGACTGCAACTTGGCCCCGACGATCCAATGCGCGAAAAGCTCGATCTCGCTTACGCCGTCAACGTCCACATCGCCCAGGGCATGACCGCGACGAACGGCATAATCCTAATGAGCGAGCGCGAGAAGCTGCTCAACACCAGCCGCGCCTTCCTGGTCGCGGTCACCCGCATCGCCGAACGCGCCACCCTCGTCGTTGACAATGTCAAGAGTCTCGAACGCGACATCATGCGCCGTGAGGGTGAAAAGACCTCAGCGATCGAAACGGTGAAACCGCCGTCGCCCGATCGCGCCAGCGTACCGGAGCGTGAGCGCGTGCTGGAGCGGATGCCCGAGCGCGAAATAAGCCTCGACATGGACATGGGGCGGTGAAGGGCCGAACGTCATCAACGAATCTACAGATTGCTACAGATGATAATAATCTGTACAATAAGGAGTATCTGTAGAAATGGAGTAGCATAGTGAACATCCAACGCGGCAAGCTCGTCAGCGGCGGACGACTGCAACTCCCGGCCGAGCTACGGCGCGAACTGTCGCTGGCCGACGGCGACACTGTGCTGATGGAAATCGTGGATGGCGAAATCCATGTCCGCCCGCTTCGCGACGCCGTTTCCCGCGTCCAGACGCGGCTGCGCCAGTTCGTACCGGCCGGCGTGTCGTTGTCGGACGAACTGATTGCCGATCGCCGCGCGGCAGCCGACCGTGAGTGACAAGCTTTACGTGCTAGACGCATCGGCGCTGCTGGCCGTCATGTTGGGAGAGCCGGGCGCGGACGCGGTCAACGCGGTGCTGAATCGTGCCAAAATCGGCGCCGTCAATCTGTCCGAAGTTGTCGCCAAGCTACAGGAGCGCGGTGTTCCGGACGGCGCCATAGACCAAAGCCTGGCCGATCTCGATCTGACTGTAATTTCCTTCGATCAGGATCAAGCCATTCGCGCCGGAAAGCTCCGGCTTCCGACGCGCGGCGCAGGATTGTCGCTCGGCGACCGCGCGTGCCTTGCCGTCGCAGGTTCATTGGGTGCCATCGCGATCACGACAGACCAAGCATGGGCGAAGCTGTCAGTAGATATCGAAATTGCGCTTGCCCGCGGTTGATACACTGTCCTGACTGATATTTGTAAGCAGGCCAATAAATACGATGCAGACTTATGCCGCTCGCGCCGCCCAGCCTACCTGCCGTGCTTTGTCACAATATCATCAATCTTGCCTGGCGCAAATGCCACGTCCCAAGTCCATTTACCGAAGCCGCCGGCGCTGTTCACCGCCTTCACCCATTCATCCAGCGCAGCCCGCTTTGCCTTGTTCTGGGGGCTGTCCTCACCCTTGATTTCCAGAACCAGTGTCGAGCCATTGGCCATGCGGACAAGGAAATCCGGGATGTACCGCCGCCGTGAGCCGTTCCACATATACATGATCTGGAAGCCGAGATGGTCGTTCTTGGCATACGCCACCACCTCGTCGCGCTTCTCGAACACGTTTGCGGCGTAGCCTTCCCAACTCGCATCGCCGACCACATGGCTGATGTGCGACCGCATCGTCGGCACATTCGGCTTAGTCGAATACCAAGTCCGCATTCTTGCCGTTGAGCCGATCGGGTTCTCGTCATCATACACCGGCACCAGGCTCGTTACATTCTGCTCGGTAATTACCTGCATCAGATGCTGCACAACCAGATCGAGATTGAGCGCGATCAGGATACGCCGCTTCAACCCTTCGGCATGGAACAGCGACGGGATTTCGAGCCTGTGGGATTTCAGGAAGGTCTCGACCAGCCGCACCAGCTGCATCACCAGATAGCCCTCGGTGCCGGTGAAGCTGCGCTGCAATTGCGGGAACACCTTCTGAGCAGCGCGGAACACCAGCTGTTGGAGCCTGAACCCATCCGGCAACAGCTTCTCCAGATCGAGCGCGGTCATCTTGCCCCAATCCGCCACGCCCGCCAGCGCCGGCGCGACATCGGCCGCCGATACCGTGCTCGCCGGGTCGAGCGTCAACACCGGCACCAGCGCCCAATCGACCCCCAACGTCGGCTTCACCTTGGTCTCGATCCGCAGCACATTCGGCCAGCGGATTTCCAGGTCGCTGCGCTCAGGGATGACTTCGATCTGCGTGCTCGGCTTTGGCGGTGGCGGTGCCGTGCCATCGTCGTCGTCGCTTTCAAAAATCGACAGCGGCACCCCGAATACGTTCACGTATTCAGCGGCGAACAATCCTGTGTTGGGGTCCTTCTCATACGACACCCGCCGTAGCCCGCGCCCGATCACCTGCTCGCACAGCAATTGCGAGGTGAACGCCCGAAGTCCCATGATATGCGTCACATTCTTGGCGTCCCAACCTTCGGACAGCATCGCCACCGACACGACATTCTGCAACTGCCCGCCCGGGCCACCGACCTTGCCGACGCTGTCAACAATCGCCCGCAGCAATTGCTCCTTCTTCAAATCCTCCAGCTTCGCCGCTGCCGAGGGTGACAGCGCCGCCGCCGCCACAATGGCGTCGAGCCGCTTGGCATAATCCTTGTCCGTCGTCGCCGTCTCGCCCTTTTCGGCACGGTCGAGCACCTTGCTGTCCACCCGCAGAGTCCGCTCCGGCGCCTGCAATTCGGAAATCAGCGCGTTGCCCTGGTTGAAATGATATTCGATCCGCGCTGCCGTCTCGGTGCGATTGCACACCGTCAGCATCACCGGCGGAGTCTTGTGCCCGCCGGCCGCCCAATCGTTCCGCGCCGCCAGCCAATCGGCACCCAGCAGCACATAGGCATCCTGCACCAGCTTGGGCAGCGGCTCGTGCGGCTCGACCTTGGCGCGGTTGAGGTCCTCGCCCACCTCCTTCTCGCGATACAGATGATACAGCTTGGGCCGCAGCGTCGCCGTATTGGGCAGTGCATTGTCGCGCACCACCACCCGCGGTGTCTTCACCAGCCCGGCCTCGATCGCATCGTTCAGGCCGAAATCCGACACGATCCATTCGAACAACGCAGCGTCGGTATTGACCTTGCCCGTCGGTGCAAATGGCGTTGCCGACAGGTCGAAACACCGCATGATCCGCCGCGTCTTGTGGATCCGGTCGAGAGCCTCGATCCAGCGCGTCGCCTCATCCAGGTCGATGCCCTGTTCCTCGGCCTGCTTCTTGCTGATCTTGACCTCGGGCGGCTTGCGATAGGCGTGGTGGGCTTCGTCGTTGATAACGATGATGTCCCGCGCCGTGGCAATGTCGCCCAGCACCCGCCTGGCATAGGCCTCGTCGCTCTCCTTGCCCTTGCGGACGACCGAGCGCTTAGCCTCCTTCAACGGCATCAGGCTGTGCCAGTTTTCGATCAGCAGTTGCACCTGGTTGAGCTTCTGGCGGAGCGCTTCGGATGGGCACAGGCCATAGCTGTCGTAGTAGTTGTCGGTCTCGCCGGGTTTCAGCACCCGCAGCCGGTCCTTCACCGTCAGCCCCGGCGCGACGATGAATACCGTCTTCGAGAACATCCCCTTCTTGTTAGGGTAGGTGACGGCGTTGAGCACCTGCCAGGTGATGATCATCGCCATCACCGTCGTCTTGCCGCTGCCGGTTGCCATCTTGCTGCACAGTCGCTGCCAGGCGCCGCCATCGCCGGGGATGGAGATGCCCTGCTTGTATTCGGCGGCCGCTTCGACGCACCAGATCAGCGTTTCGATGGCTTCAAGCTGGCAGAAGAAGAACGGGCTTTCGCGGGCATCGTCGTCGTGCCAATGCTCGAGCAGCTTGGTGGTGACGCTGGTCACGCCCGGATAGCCCGCCGCCCGCCACGCATCGACCCGATCGCGGATGGTGTTGACCAGCGGCAGCAGCCGCGTCTGCCGCGTGTTGTTGCGGACATCGAAGATTTCATATCCCGCCGGCCGACGCTCAGGCGTGATTTCCATCGCGCCGCCGACGCCCGCCACCCAATGCCGGGCCGGGCGTTCGAACGGCGAATTGATGATCAACGAGCCGCGCTTGGCCCCGGCCGTCTCAGTCATCGAGATCGACGATCTTCAACGATTCAATCCCGCGCGTATCGACAATCTTCACCGCAATCCGCTTGTGCTTGCCGGCGGCAAAGGGCAGCGACAGCGTGCCGTGATATGCGGCGAGCAATTCCTCGTCCAGTTCGGCGCGGATGGTCCGCTTCAGGCGATTCCAGCCATCCTTTGCGCCGGCCATTGGGAAGAAGGATTGGGTGGGATAGAGCGAACGGCCATCATAATCGCCGTCGAGCGACCACATCGCGATATCGCCGCGGCCGCCGGAAATCAGCTCGTTCTTCGCGGTGTCGAAATAGTCGAAGCCGCGCACTTCGACCTCCCATTCGCCATCTTCACGCTTGCGGACATCGACGTCAGGTTGCCCGATCAGCCAGAAGCTTTCGTTGGTCGATCGAGCCTTTTTCAGATCCTCGGTCAACAGGTCGCTGTTCATCTGCGCCTTCAACAGCATGACGCCAGGCCAGTTGATTTCCTCGATATCCTTGGCGGCTTCGGGGTCGAAGGCAAAGGCGCAGAACACCAGCTTTTTCGGCGACGGCACCAGCTTCATCGCATCATCAAGCGCGCGCTCGACCTGGCGTTGATCGAGCGCGGCATGTTCCGGGCCAAAGCTGATGACGATCCTCTCCCCCGTGTCGGCATCGCTGGCGGAGGCGTGAAGATAGCGCATCCCCGGCACCGTCTCGATATCGCCGAGCCGGATCTTCTGGCCGCCCTTGCCGCGGATGCCGGTTTTCATCAATTCGTCGCGCCACAGCGCCTGCCGCGAAGTTTCACCCTGCCGCGCAATTCCGGCATCGGCCTCCAGCGGCGGCGCATTGTCGTCCAATGACACTACTGCCGGGCTCGGCACCGCTTCGACGGTGAATGGCCCCGTCACGCGAAGTTTCGAAGTGTCGATTTCGGGCTTGTCATAGAGCGTTTCGCGGCCGGCCTGATCGGCGATACTCTTGTCCATCGCCTCCTGCATTGCCTGCCGGGCTGTGTGAAAGGTGTCGAACCCGGAGCGCGCAACCGTTGGCCAATCGTCGGGATAGTCAAACGGCACTTCCCATTCGTGCAGCTTGTCGCCGGTCTTGAAATCCACGTCTTCGCCGCTGCGGAAACCGTTGGTGACGACGAAGGAAGGCGCTTCCGTCAGCGCTGCGTTGAGCGACCCCAGCGCATCCTCGATAGCTGGCTGCATCCGGTCATGGATTTCGTCGATTTCACCATTGTTCGCGATGTCCTTGAGCATCACGTGCGGCACGGTTTGATAGATGAAGCCGCCCCGCAACCCTTCGGCAGGATGGCGCAGCGCGTAAAAATCAAAACTGGCCGTCATAAGCCGCTGTTTGGCGAGGGTCACAGCGACGCGCGACGTATCACAGGTAATCCAGCGCCGCCCCCATTGCTCGGCGACATAGGCAGTAGTGCCCGAGCCGCATGTAGGATCGAGCACAAGATCGCCGGGATCGGTGGTCATTATCATGCAGCGCTGGATGATTTTGGTCGCCGTCTGCACGACGTAAATTTTGTCTTCGGTAAAGCTGCCGGTTCCCATATCGGCCCAGACGTTACCGATTTCAGTAGCGCGGTAATCGCTCAAATAGCGGATGTAAGTCAGTGAATTGCTGGCAGCGTTCAGGCGGCGCGCCTTTTTGAGGCGGTTCATTCCGATTTCACCGGTTTTCCAGTAACCCTTTCCCGAGCCAAACGTTCTTCCATCGAGTTCAACAGGAAAACTGCCCGGCGGCCGCTGCGAGGTCATGTTATCGAGACGAAACACGCCTCCATCCCCATCACGGTCAACATGATCGGCCAAATCTTTAACCGAAAGACGCTGCACTCGAAAGGAACCGTCAAAAATGCATCGATAAACACCGGATGCGTCGTCGGTGAGGGATTTTTCTCGCAATGGCTGGCGAAATTTTATCTTCGTACGGTCCTTCGCATACCAAAGGACAAAATCGACGACGTTCGGCAACAGCACCGCTGTCTGGCTAGCGGTCTTCGTTACAGTGAGCGTGGAAACTGAATTCTCGCTACCGAAGATCTCGTCCATCAATTCGCGGACGTGATGCACATTCTCGTCACCGATCTGCACGAAGATCGATCCGCTATCGTGCAGCAAATCCCGCGCCAGCAGCAGGCGATCGCGCAGATAGGTCAGGAAAGAATGGATGCCCAATTCCCAGGTGTCGCGGAACGCCTTGATCATCTCGGGTTCCTGCGTCAGATCGGCATCGGCGCCGTCCTTCACATCGCGCTGGCCGGTAAATGGCTGAAAATTCGATCCGAATTTTATGCCATAGGGCGGATCGAAGTAAATCATCTGCACTTGCCCCGCCATGCTCTCCTTCTGGAGCAGCGAGTTCATCACCAGCAGACTGTCTCCCGCCACCAGCCGGTTGGCCCAGCCGAGCGGGTGGCGATAGAAATCCAGCGCCTGGGTGAGCGGCACCGGCTTGAACGGCGCGTCGAACAGCCCCGGTTGCGCCGGCGCCGCCGGTTCCACCATTGCCTTCCTCACTGCCGCCAGCACCCGCGCCGGATCGATGCGTTCATGGACATGCAGCGAGACGGTATCGACCTCGAAACTCGTCCGTTCGGCCTTGCCCGCCCAGGCAAGATAAGGCTGCCCCAGCCGCTTCAATTCCGCCAGCGCGGCGCGCATCGTGTCGGCATCGCCGCTTTCCAGCGCCACATCGATCAACGTTTCAACCGCCGCCCGCCCGACATCGAATTGCAGCGCCGGATCAAGGTGCGGATCATATTTCCACACTGTCTTGGGCTGTTCCGGATCATTCTCCGCCCGCACCAGCCCAACTTCGGGGATGTTCAGCCGCTGGTCGGGGTGGCTGTAGTTGGTGACCTCGGGCGCCGGCCCGGCGGGCTTTGCAGGCTTTTGCTTGCCGCGTTTGGCCGGTGCAACCGGCGCCGCGAGGCTGAAGTCTTCGCCGCTGCCGATGTCATCATCGTCGCTGTTCATTTGATCGCTCAAACCATTGACCCCATTTGGCACCATCCTAAGTCTTGATTGGCCGAATGTCATGCCCCGGCGCGCGTTGTGCCACCCGCTGCTACATGGTAGAAAGAGAGATAATCATACAGAAAGATACCGCATGAGCCTCAACATCAAGGACCCCGAAGCCCATCGCCTCGCCCATGCCATCGCCCAGGCCACCGGCCAGAGCATGACCCGCGTTGTCACCGACGCGCTGCGCGATCGCTTCGCCAGTATCGAACGGCGCAAGGGCAAGGCCAGCGTGGCAGAATTGCTGGCCATTGCCGACCGCGCCGCCGCGCATGTGATGCGGCCCTATGCCGATCACGCCGAATTGCTTTACGACGAACACGGCCTGCCGAAATGATCATCGACACGTCGGCGATGGTCGCGATCCTTTATCGCGAGCCCGAAGCTGCCGCCTTCAT
>JBBQAG010000165.1:0-2010 GCA_038315875.1 Sphingomonadales bacterium
TTTTGCAGAGGGCATCAAGACGATCGACGAGATGGTCGCGGATTGGGCCAAGGGCGATCCCGTTGCGCTTGCCGAGGTGATGAACCGCGATATCGACAAGCTGCCATCGCTCTACAAGATCCTGCTCGTCGATCGGAATGCGCGCTGGGCCGACTGGATCCAGCAGCGGATGAAGCAGCCCGGCACGGTGTTCATCGCCGTCGGCGCCGGCCATCTCGCGGGCAAGGACAGTGTGCAGGTGCAATTGCAGCGCTATCGATTGAAGGCGGAGCGGATCGCTTATTGATGGCGTCGGTGCGGCCAGTGATCGTGGCGGCGGCGCTGGTCGCGGTGCTTTCTGCCACCGGCTGTTCGCGCCGCCCGCCGGTCAAGGCGCATCCCGCGCTGTTCGTCATTCGCGATGCCGATACGACGATCTGGCTGTTGGGCACGATCCATCTCCTGCCCGAGGAGATCGACTGGCACACGCCCGCAATCGAACAGGCGATCGCCGATGCAGACATGCTGGTGACCGAGATTGCCGACCCGGACCCGGCGACGGCGACCGCGGTGTTGGAATCAGCGATGCGCAACAGCGCCCCCGTGCCGATCCTGGCACGCGTGACGCCAGCGCTTCGGCCGGCGTTGCTGAAGGGACTCGATGCCGCCGATCTGACGCTGGCCGAGGGCGTTCGAATGGACAGCTGGGCCGTCGCGACCAGCATCGCCAGCGGATCGGCCAAGGCGGCGCGCGCGACGCGGCAAAACGGCGTTGAAGCAGTGCTGGCTGATCGCTTCCGGGTTGATCACAAACCGCAGCGGGCATTCGAGACGCTGGCGGGGCAACTCGCGCTGTTCGATACGCTGCCCGAGGAAACGCAACGCGTCCTGCTCGAACGCAGCGTCGCCGATGCGCAGGACGCCGGACGCGGGTACACAGCAACGCTTGCCGCCTGGGCAGCCGGGGACCAAAAGCGCATCGCGGCGAGCTTCAATCCGTTGTTCGCAGGCGAGCCATTGCTTGAAGAGGCTCTGCTGACCGGGCGCAACCGCCGCTGGGCGCGCTGGATTTCGGCGAGGATGTCGCGGCCCGGCAATATCCTCGTTGCGGTCGGCGCGGGGCACCTTGCAGGTCCCCGATCGGTGATTGCGATGCTTGCGGCACGCGGCTTTACGGTAAAGCGCGTCGACTAGCGCACGCCTTGCCCTTTCGGCTTGCGTCGGCTATGCGCCGCCGCTTCCGGTCAGGGTCATCCCTGGAGGCTTGGCTGGAATTTGACACATGCATATCGGAGACTGACATGAGCGAACAGCTGACGCTCGCAGCCGAGACGCGTGGACAGGTTGGCAAGGGAGCCTCCCGTTCGCTTCGTCGTGAAGGCCGCGTACCCGCCGTGATTTACGGCGACAAGAAAGAACCCGTCTCGATCCATCTCGAGGAAAAGGCGCTGATGCGCGCGCTGATGACCGGGCATTTCATGAATTCCACCGTCATTCTGGACGTCGACGGCAAGAACGCCTTGACGCTGCCAAAGGACGTTTCGTTCGATCCGGTTACCGATCGGCCGGTTCATGTCGACTTCCTGCGAATCGGCGCGCATTCGACCGTGACGGTGCAGGTTCCTGTCACCTTTACCAACGAAGATGATTCGCCCGGCATCACCAAGGGCAATGGCGTGCTCAACGTCATTCAGCACGAGCTTGAGCTCGTGTGCGATGCCTCCTCGATTCCCGATCAGATCGAGATCTCGCTGGCGGGTCGCGAGATTGGCGACATCATCCATATTTCGAACATCACCCTGCCAAAGGGCGTGAAGCCGGCGATCACTGACCGCGACTTCACGATCGCGTCGATCGTGCCGCCGACGGTGCCGACCGCAGCCGACGACGAAGCCGATGCTGCAGTCGCCGCAGAGCAGGCAGCCGACAGCGCTGCCGAAAGCGCGTCGGAAGCCGAGTAAAAGCACCACAAAGCCCTCTCCCCTCCAGGGGAGAGGGTTGGGAGAGGGGATGACCGGGGCGCAGCACCAG
>JBBQAG010000133.1:0-5082 GCA_038315875.1 Sphingomonadales bacterium
TGCCCCATGCGCCTGTTTCGCGCCGCCCTGATGATCGGCACAGCCGCACTGCCCTTCTCGACCGTCACTGCCAATGCTCAGTCCGCGCCTACGGCAACGGCGAAGAGCAGCGTCAAGCCGCTCGCCTATACCGAGCGGACGTTGGCGAATGGCCTGCGCGTCTATGCGATCCGCGACACCTCGACCGCGACGGTCGCCGTGCATGTCTGGTACGATGTCGGATCGAAGGACGATCCCAAGGGGCGATCGGGCTTTGCGCACATGTTTGAGCATCTGATGTTCAAGGCGACGCGCAACCTCGTGCCGGAACAATTCGATCGCCTGACCGAGGATGTTGGCGGCTTCAACAACGCCTCGACCAATGACGATTACACCAATTACTACGAGACCGTTCCCGCCAATCACCTGCAGCGCATCCTGTTCGCCGAGGCTGACCGGATGGCGACGCTTGTCGTCGAGCCCAAGACCTTCGCCTCGGAACGCGATGTCGTGAAAGAGGAGCTGCGGCTGCGCGTGCTTGCCCAGCCCTATGGCAAGCTGTTCTCGCTCTATTTTCCGGAGACGGCCTACAGCGTGCATCCCTATGCCCGCCCCGGCATTGGCAGCATCGCCGAGCTGGAAGCCGCATCAATCGACGATGTGCGCGCCTTTCACGCGACCTATTACCGGCCAGACAATGCAGTGCTGGTGGTCGCCGGTAATTTCGACCCCGCCCAGCTCGACACATGGATCGACCAATATTTTGCGCCGATCAAAAAGCCCGATCGCCCGATCCCGCGGGTGACGGTGCAGGAGCCCGAGCGTACCGCCCCCATCGTCCGGACGGTCTATGAGGCCAACACGCCCCTGCCGGCGGTGCTGATCAGCTATCCGATCCCGGCCGATCGCAATCCCGATTCAGCCGCGTTGGCGGTGCTGGATGCGATCCTGTCGGCGGGTGAAAGCTCGCGGCTCTACGAATCGCTGGTCTACCG
This sequence comes from Sphingomonadales bacterium, assembly GCA_038315875.1. Classification (GTDB taxonomy): domain Bacteria; phylum Pseudomonadota; class Alphaproteobacteria; order Sphingomonadales; family Sphingomonadaceae; genus Sphingomonas. Next base: position 975 of record JBBQAG010000133.1, read on the forward strand.
CGATCAGGTCGCCCAGAGCGCCGGCACCTTCCTCGATTCAAAACAGTCAACCGGCGCGCTGGCTGCTTATGCAATCCTTGCCGGTGGCAAGACGGTGGAGGCAGGCGAAGCAGGATTGAAGCGCGAGATCGCGCGGATGCGTGACATGCCCGTCACCGAGGCGGAACTGAACGAGGCCAAGAATCAGCTCCTCACCGGCGCGATCCGGGGCCGCGAAACCGCCGACGGCAAAGCCTCCACGGTCGCCCAGGCGGTGATCATCGACGGCGATCCAAAGGCCGCCGATCGCCAGCTCGCGGAAATCGCCGGGGTGACAGCGGCGGATATCCAGCGGGTGGCGCGCCAATATCTCGCTGACAGCCGATCGGCGACGGTGCGCTATCTGCCGGCGACCGACAAGACGCCCAAGAGCGACACGATCGACGTCGCATCGACAGTGCAGGTCGCTGCCCTGGTTGCGCCTGCCGATATCGTTCTTTTCACCCCTGCACCCGCCGCAGAGCGTCGCCTGCCCCCGCCGCCAGGCGCGCCCGTGGCCGCTGCGATCCCGGCCCCAGTCGAATCGATGCTCGCCAATGGCATGCGCTTGATCGTCGTCGAGAAGCATGAGCTGCCCCTGATTGCCGCGACAATCGTCGTCCCCGGAGGCGGAGCAATCGACCCCGCTGGCCGCGCCGGGCTCAACACCACCGCCGCTGGCCTTCTGACAAAGGGCACCACGACACGGTCCGCCACCGAGATTGCGCGCCAGATCGAATCGCTTGGCGGCGCTATTTCCAGCGACGCGGAATGGGACGGCGCCTCGGTGTCGATCGGCGTCAAATCGGATCAAGTGGCACCCGCGCTTGCGATCATGGCCGATGTCGCGATGCACCCTGCCTTCGCACAGGATGAGCTAGATCGCGCGCGTACCCAGACGATCGATGCGATCGGCGTCGAATTGAAGAACCCCGCACGTCTCGCCGATTTCGTGGCGACCCGCACGGTGTTCGGCACAGCGCCTTATGGCCATTTGCTATCGGGCACCCCCGCATCGCTAAAGGCGATCACCCGTGCCGAAGTCGCTGCCGCCTATGGCGCGAGCTGGAGGCCCGATCGCGCAACGCTGGTGATGGTCGGTGACATCACGCCTGGGGCGGCCAAAGCGCTGGCTGAGAAGAATTTCGCGGGCTGGTCTGTGCCAAAGACTGCGGCGCACAACGCCGTCCCGGCGCCGGTCAGCTACCCGACGCCGCGCGTGATCGTCGTCGATTTCCCCGACGCTGGACAGGCCGGAGTCGTCGTCGCGCGCCCGGCGATTGCGCGCAGCGACCCTGCTTATTATTCGACCGCCGTCGCCAATGCCGCGCTTGGCGTCGGCTTTTCATCCCGGCTCAACCAGGAAATCCGGATCAAGCGCGGGCTTGCCTATGGCGCTTCAAGTGGTGTTTCGGCCCGCCGCAGTGCAGGTCCGTTCTCGGCGCGCACCCAGACCAAGAATGCATCTGCAGCAGAGGTCGTGGCGCTGATCATTGCCGAAATGAAGAAGCTCGGCGCCGAGGCAGCACCTGCCGCCGAACTCGATACGCGCAAAGCCGTGCTGATCGGGGGCTTTGGGCGGACGAGCGAGACGACCGGCGGCATCGCCGGGTTGCTTGGCGGCTATGTCGTGGCGGGCGTGCCGCTCGACGAATTGAAGCGCTATACCGGCGCGATCACCGCCGTCGACCCCGCGGCGGTGCAGGCGGCGGCCGCAAAGATATTCGATCCATCGGCCGCCAGCATCATCGTCGTTGGCGATTCCAAATTCTTTATCGATGCGCTGCGCAAAGCCTATCCAACGCTTGAGCTCATCCCGGCAAGCAGCCTCGATCTCGACAGTCCCACCCTCAAATAGCCGCAAAAATTACGTTAACTATCAATCGTATCGCTACGGGACAGGCTGATTCCGGGGGCAGCAATCGCTTCGGATATGAGCTATCGCGCGGAGCGCTGTGCCGGTTGGGCCATGCGCTGAACGAGGGAATTTCGCGCGGTGTTCTGGCGGCGGATGATCGAACGGCAGATGCGATGGGTGAGCGCGGCGGCGCTGCTCGGCCTCGTGCTCGTCGGCTATTCGGCCAATGCCGCGATCCGCGCGATCATCGCCAGCCAGCCGCATGCCCAGGCACCCGCGCCCCCGCCAATCGGTTACGAGACTGAAGATCATTTCCCCGGCGCGGCCTATCTCTACGTCGCCGATGCCGATGCGGCGCCGACGATCGGCACCACGGGCACCGCCCCGCTGCCCGATATGCCGATTCCGGCCGACGCCCTGTTGCCGACCACGGACGGCACGATCCACCCGGCCGCCCCCTTTTCGATGCGGAACGCCAGCAGCACCGATCGGTCGCGCGCGCTGCAATGCCTGACCGCCGCGATCTATTACGAGGCAGCCAACGAGCCCGATGCCGGCCAGCGTGCGGTCGCACAGGTGATCCTCAACCGCGTCCGTCATCCTGCTTTTCCGGCAACGGTGTGCGGTGTCGTTTATCAGGGATCGGAACGCTCGAGCGGCTGTCAGTTCAGCTATGCCTGCGATGGATCGATGGCACGCATCCCCTCGCGCGCAGGATGGGCGCGGGCAATGCGGGTCGCGGGCGACATGCTGTCGGGCCAGGTCCAGGCGAGCGTTGGCATGGCGACGCATTACCATACCTATGCCGTCACCCCGTCCTGGAACCGCAGCCTGGTGATGACGGCGGCGATCGGTGCGCATTTCTTTCATCGCTGGCAGGGATATTGGGGCACGCCCGTCGCCTTTCGCCAGAGCTATAACGGTGGAGAACCAATGCCCGGCCCGCATGCCCGCCCGATCGTGCCCGGCCCGGCGCTGGCGCCAACTTTGATTGCTGCGCTATCGGCACCAGCACCCCGCACCGCCCTGGCGTCGATCCAGCCCGCTTACCGCGACAGCGGCACGGCACGGTCGACCACAGGCGCGCCAGCTGCGGCGGTCGACCAGCTCCCTGAATCACAGATTCTCGACAAGTGGAAGGACAGCGGAAAGCCGCTCCACTGACGAACTTTACTTGCCGAGATAGCGATCGAACCAGGCGACGGTGCGCCGCTGCACGTCTGCCGCGCCCTTTGCGCCGCGGATGCCGTGGCCTTCATCGGCATAGATGACGAGGCTGGTCGGCACGCCCAGATCCTTCAGCGCATGCCAATATTCCACTGATTGCGTGGGCGGCACTTCGATGTCGCGCTCGCCGACATAGAGAAAGGTCGGCGTCTTGGCGGATTTCATGAAATAGATCGCCGAAGGCGCGCGGTAAGCCTCGTAATCTTCATAAAGCGACTTGCCGAAATAGGGGAGCAGCCACTGATCGATGCCGTTGGTGCCGTAATAGCTGATCCAGTTGCTCAGGCCCGCTGCCGCCACGATCGCCTTGAAGCGATTGGTCTGGGTGTTGGCCCACATCGCCATAAAGCCGCCATAGCTGCCGCCCATCAGCCCCAGCCGCGCATCGTCGATCGGCGCTGCCTTTTCCGCGGCATCGATGCCAGCGAGGATATCGCGCAGATCGCCGCCGCCAAAATCGCGCTTGTTGGCCGCGACAAACGCCTCGCCCTGACCATAGCTGCCGCGCGGATTGGGCAGGAACAGATAATAGCCCGCCGCCAACAGATCGGCATTGCTGCCCTTTTCGATGAATCCGGGGACGTTCGCCGCCGCCGGGCCGCCGTGCACGATCGTGATCATCGGCGCCTTTTTGGCGGGATCGGCGCCGAGCGGCGTCAACAGCCATCCCTGCATTTCGAAACCATCATTGCGCCAGTTGATGCTGCGGGCAGAGACGATCGGCGCGACATCGTCATTATCGTGGGTGATCTGGACGGGCGCCTCGACTGGACCGGCATAGATGGCGGGCGGGTGCGCGAAATCCTGAACGATCATCGCCACCGCCCGGCCATCGGCGCTGAACGCAGCACGCCCCTCGCCTGCCGTAAAATTCACGGGCCGTGCATAGCCTAGGTGGAGCCCGTCGCGCCGCAGCGACGCAAGCGCGCTCTGATCGCCCTTGAGTACCGTTGCCGCGACACCGCCCGTCGTCCAGGCAAGCGAGGTCGCCGTCGCCTTGGCGCC
>JBBQAG010000161.1:0-2398 GCA_038315875.1 Sphingomonadales bacterium
GGAGGAGGCCGAGCGCCTTGTCGATCACTGGTTCGGCAACGACCGCGCTGCCAATTGACGTCGGCGGCGCGACGAGCCCAGGATAGTTGGTGCGGGCGGTCGGAATCGAACCGACACTCCTTTCGGAACCGGATTTTGAGTCCGGCGCGTCTACCAGTTCCACCACGCCCGCACGGCTGACGCTGCTAGCGCCTCATCAATGGCAAATCCAGCCCGGAAATCCCGACTTCAATTGCGCGGTGCTTGCCGACGATAGCTGAGCGCTTCGGCGATATGGATGCGCCCTACCCCTTCGCTCCCCGCCATATCGGCAATTGTCCGCGCGACACGCAGGATGCGGGTATAGCCGCGCGCCGAAAGCCGCATAGCCTCCGCCGCCTGTGCGAGCAGCTTTCGGCCCGCCTCATCGGGGGTCGCATTCGCCTCGAGTACAGCGCCCTCGGCCTCGGCATTGGTCCGGATCGGCTGATCGGCGTAGCGCACGCGCTGCACCTGCCGCGCGGCGGCAACGCGCGCGGCGACCTCTGCCGATCCCTCGGCGGGTGGCGGCAGGACGAGATCGGCCGCGCTCACCGCCGCCACCTCGACATGCAGATCGATCCGATCGAGCAGCGGCCCCGATACCTTTGCCTGATAATCGGCGGCGCAGCGCGGCGCGCGTGAACAGGCGAGCGAGGCATCGCCCAAATGACCGCAGCGGCACGGGTTCATCGCAGCGATCAGCTGAACGCGCGCGGGAAAGGTGACATGCGCATTGGCGCGCGCGACGCTGACATTGCCCGTCTCTAGCGGCTGGCGCAGCGAATCGAGCACGGCGCGCTGGAATTCGGGCAGTTCATCGAGGAACAGCACGCCGAGATGGGCAAGGCTCACCTCGCCGGGCTTTACCTTCAACCCGCCGCCGACGAGCGCCGCCATCGAGGCGGAGTGATGCGGGCTGCGATAGGGCCGCGCCCGCGTCAGGCGTCCCCCCTGGAGCGAACCGGCAACACTTGCGATCATTGAGACTTCGAGCGCCTCAGCCGAATCGAGCGGCGGCAATATGCCCGGTAAACACGACGCCATCAGCGATTTGCCCGATCCAGGCGGGCCAACCATCAGCAGGTTATGGCCCCCTGCGGCTGCGATCTCGAGCGCGCGCTTGGCGGTTTCCTGGCCTTTGACCTGCCGGAGATCGGGGCCGTGATACGGCTCATCTGCCTCCCCCGGCACCGGCGTGGCCAGAAGGCCGTGGCCCTTGAAGTGATTGAGAAGCGCCAGCAGATCAGGCGCAGCGATCACCTCGATCGATCCCGCCCAAGCCGCTTCTGCGCCTTGCGATGCAGGGCAAACCAGCCCCTTGCCAAGCTCTGAGGCGTGCAACGCGGCGAGCAGCACGCCCGGCGACGAGGCGATCCGCGCATCGAGACCAAGCTCGCCTACGACCACATAGTCGGCAAGTGTCTCTGCATCGACCACCCCCATCGCGCCGAGCAGACCAAGCGCAATCGGCAGATCATAATGCGAGCCTTCCTTGGGTAGATCGGCGGGCGAGAGATTGACGGTGATCCGCTTGGGCGGCAGCGCGAGGCCAAGCGCGGCAATCGCGGCACGTACGCGCTCGCGGCTTTCGCCCACCGCCTTGTCGGCAAGGCCAACGACGTTGAAGGCCGGGACGCCGGGCGCCAATTGCACCTGGACTTCGACCGAGCGCGCCTCGAGCCCGAGATACGCCACTGTCGATACGATCGCGACCATCATGCCCCCGGGCTGGATAATTCTCCGTTCATAGCCGTTTCGGTAGAAGAGGAAACCATGCGGATACTGTCTTGCCAAAACAACACACCAACCCCACATCGCGGGCGATGACCGAAGCTCGCCCAATGCGCTCACGCAGCCCCGCCGTCCGAACCGGGCTGACGGTGCTTGGTGCGGTGATCGTCGTGATTTCACCAATCATCGGCGCGATTCCGGGACCGGGCGGCGTTTTCGTGTTTGCCGGCGGACTTGCGCTGATGCTCCAGAACTCAGCGACTGCGAAGCGCGTGTTCGTTCGGACGAAGCGGCGATGGCCACGGATCGGGAATTATGCCGATCTGGGGCTCAGGCGGGCGAGTGCGCTGCGGCGCTTTGAACGCGATCGGCCGATCGGCGCCGATGGCCAGAAACTTTCCCGCACCGCGATCCTATGGGCAACGATCCGCGATTCGGTGCGCGGGCGTAGCGCCTAGGCACCGGATTGTTGACTTGGCAGCCACCCTCGCTTATTGCCCACTGCAACATGGCCGCCGCTTTTGGCGGCTTTTTCCATTTTCGATGATCAGGGAATGAGTGATGAAGCGGACCTTTCAGCCGAGCAATCTGGTGCGTGCACGCCGCCACGGCTTCCGCGCGCGGATGGCGACGGTGGGCGGCCGCA